>JBOGUE010000248.1:0-21564 GCA_050695955.1 Thermomicrobiales bacterium
CAATTGTGCGGTACTGACGGTTCAGGTAGGCGATGGCGCCCTGGAAGATGGCGCTCGCGATTTCCTGCATGCTCTTCGTACCTTGGTCCCGCCCAAGCACGTCGCGCGCGAGCCAGATCGCAAAAAGCACCGCCATTCCACCAAAAAATAGAACCGGCAGCGTAAATACGAGCTTGTCGTCCAATGCCCCCCTCCTCAAACCTGTTTGGCGTTCGTGCGTGAGAGCGCCATAGTCTGTGACCGGCGTCCGCCCGTTCGCAGGGTGGGCGGTCGGTCGGAACGACGGATGGACCGTACTGCCGGACAGTAAACGTGTGACACACGGACACGCGTGGTGTGACGCTGAGCCACTCCACGCGCGGTTGCATAGTCTATCACGCGGTTTGTGATTGCGTAAACGATCTTTAGGGCGATGGTCGGCGTCGGCATCACGGCGCGCACATACCGGGGTGTCGCTATCGAGTCGGCGCTGCCAGTGTTTCCGCGTCGGGCGTGTGAGTACGTCCAAAGAGCCGGTGAATCTCGCCGGTTTCCCACGAAACGAGGAGCTGACTGGCGTTGAAAATAGAAGAGTAGGTGCCGCTGATGACGCCGATGAGGAGCGCCAAGACGAATTCCTGGGTCGACTCGCCGCCAAAAAGGAAGAGGGCGAGCAGGGTAAAGACGACCGTAATCGAGTTGTTCAGCGAGCGGACAATGGTTTGGGCCAGGCTGTAGTTGACGACATCGAGGAAGGTCGGAGCGGCCCGGTTGGCAAGGTTCTCACGGATGCGGTCAAAGACGACGATCGTGTCGTGGACCGAAAAGCCGATTACGGTGAGCACCGCGGTAACAAAGAGGGCATCGATCTCAACATTCGCGACCTCGCCCAGAATCGAAAAGATGCCGACCACCAGCAACACGTCATGGAGCATGCCCACGATGGCGCAGATTCCGTAGAGCACTGGATTCTGGGTGTTGCGGAACGCGTATGCGATGTACAGGAGGATACCAACCGACGCCAACACAACGGCGATCACGGCACGGTCGCGGATCTCATTGCCGACGGAGGCGCCGACGGTCGAGATTTGCAATTCGGTGAAATCTCCGATCGTGGCGCGAAGATCTTCCTCGATGGCCGTCTTCTCGGGCGATCCCTCTCGGAGTTCCTTCATCCGCACGACGGCGACGTTGTCCGTGCCGTCATCGCTGGATATCTGGATGACCGTGTCGTTGTATCCATTCTCAGCAAAGACGTCCGCCACGGTTTCCGACTCGATCGATTGGTCGAAGCGGAGTTCCCAAAGAGTGCCGCCGGTGAAGTCAATGCCTTGACGGAGACCAAACAGCGCGAGCGATACCACTCCTGGAATGATGGCAATCAGGGAGATGGCGTACCAGAGGTGGCGGCGAGTAGCCAGGTGGTTCATCGGATTCTCTCTGCTCCAACGGCTCCGTTAGTCACCGGTCGTGGAAAACTCAGGGTGATCTTCAATGCCGAACCACCACCGGTTGCTGGCGAGGCCCCCGGTGATCATGAGACGCAGGAAGGTACGGGTCACGATGATCGCCGTGAACATACTGACCGCGACGCCGACAAAGAGGGTTAGGGCAAAGCCGGTGACGATGCTGGCGCCGGTGTAGCGTCCGAACCAATAGAGGATGGCCGCGGTGATCATTGACGAGATGTTGGAATCCCGAATCGACGGCCAGGCGTGATCGAAACCGGCCTCAACCGCATTGGACAGGGAGCGGCCGATCCGCAGCTCCTCTTTCATCCGAGAAAAGATCAGGATGTTGGCGTCGACTGCCATGCCGATCGAGAGGATGAAGCCGGCGATGCCGGCGAGGGTGAGTGTGACCGGAATGAGCTTGAACAAGGCGAAGGTCATGCTCGTGTAGATGAGCAGGGCCACGACCGCAAGGACGCCCGGTACGCGATAGTAGATGATCATGAAGATGGCGACGGTGGCGAGACCCACGGTGCCGGCGAGCAAGCTGCGGTCGATCGAGTCTTGGCCCAGAGTCGGACCGACGGTGCGGCTCTGGACGACCTCAAGCGGGACGGCCAGGGCGCCAGCCTTGAGCTGGACGACGAGATCGTCGACTTCGTTGGCCGGAACCCCTGTGATTGAACCTTCATTTGAGATCGCGCCATTGATGACCGGCGAGGAAATGACCTGCTTGTCGATGACGATCGACATCGGCTGGCCAATATGCGTGCTGGTGAAGTCAAAGAATCTGTCGGCCGCACCGCCACCGAGTCGGAAGACGACGACAGGCTCGCCGAGTTGTCCCTGCCCTTGGAACGCATCCGTCAGGTCACGACCGCTCACGATCGTTTCGTAGACTGGACCGGTTGGCGTGGCAGATGCCTCAGGGATCGGATCCGCGGCAGGACTCGCTGCCGGAGACGGCGCCGGACTCGCGCCCGGCGAAGCGACAGGGGACGCCGCTGGCGTGCCGTCGTTGCCGAGATCGTCAGGTCCGCCCAACGAGGTCGTGACAACCGAACCCTCGGGCAAGTACTGCCCATTCGGGTTGATGATCTCGAGCAGCGCTGTTTCCTGCAGCACCTCCACGGCTTGTTCGGGATCTTCTACACCGGGTAATTCGACGATGATCTGATTGTCGCCTCGCGTCTGGACGAGTGGCTCGCTGACACCAAGACCGTTGACGCGGCGTTCGATCGTGTTACGTGTGCCTTCGAGTGTGTCGCCGTCGACGCTCTCCCCCGCGGGTGGTCGAGCCTCCAAGAGGACCTGGAGACCTCCCTGGAGGTCGAGACCCTGATGGACGTAGACATCGTCCTTAAGACCGCCGAAGTTGGCGGCATTACTAGGGAGACTGAGCCAACCAGATACCACGGCCAACATGACAATGAGGATCAGGGTGTGCCAAGGACGAATACGCACGCTAATAGCTCCGCGGCATCAAGGCGTCCCACGGGAGCGAACCGCGGGACTCCGACTTCCATGCAGGCATAAGTTGGCCCGCCAAATGGCGGGCGGACCTGGCGAGTATAGGACCCTGGTGAACGCAAGGTCAACGCTCAGCGCACGCGATAGAGACCGTGTTGGGCGATGTATCGTTCGACGGCGAGGGGAACGTGGTAGGTGATCGGTCGATCTTCGGCGATGCGCTGCCTGATGTCGCTCGACGAGATTGCGATCTCCGGTGTGGAGACGAGTTCGATACGGCCGGCGGCAAAGGGGAGGACATCCGTCACCGCTGTCAGATCGACGTCGACGCCTGGGCGTTGGGCGACACCGAGGAGGGCATGCGCAACGATCCGCTCGGGCTCGTGCCAGGTCGGAAGGTCACGTAGCGAATCCTCGCCCATCAAAAAGACAAGCGTTGTACTCGGCAGACTCGTGTCGAGTTCTTCGAGTGTTTCCGCGGAATAGGACGGACCTTCGCGTTCCATTTCGACCAGACTGACCTCGAAGCGGGGGTCGCCTTCGACGGCGAGCCGCACCATTGCGAGGCGATGATGATCGTTGCTGATGTCTTGGTCGGTTTTGTGTGGCGGGCGGCGAGCTGGAACGAAGAAGACGCGTTCGAGTTTCAGGGCATGGTGCAGCTCCGATGCCAGTAAGAGATGGCCGTGGTGAATTGGATCGAAGGTGCCACCAAAGACGCCGATGCGCTTGATCATCGATGACCTTTCGCTCGAATTGAGCGTTCCTGTCGCGACGCGACCGAGGCGAAACCGCCGGCGGGTTCCAGCTCAAGGCGGCTGCTATAGTACAGGCGACGTGCGTCGTGGGATGGGGAGCCGATTGTGTTCGATTATCACGTACATACCGAGTTTTCGGCTGACTGTCGCGTGCCAATGGCCGATTCGTGCCGGGCCGCCATCGCGGCAGGCGTGACTGAAATCGCATTTACGGACCATGTCGACCACGAACCGGCCGATATGGGGACCGGATACTACCGACCAGACGACTACTTCCGCGCGCTCGAACGGGTCCGCGATGAATTCGGTGATCGGCTGACAGTTTTGGCGGGAGCCGAAGTGGACTTCAATCGACGCATCGAGAGTCAGGTCGAGCGTTTCCTCAATCAGTACGAGTATGACTTCGTGATCGGCTCGGTCCATTACGGCGAAGCGGGCGAGATCATCTTTCCCGAGTATTTTAGGAACCGGTCATTAGATGACGTCTTCTTGCCGTATTTCGACGAGGTCCAGGCGGCGGTCGAGTCCGGTTGGTTCGATACCATCGGGCATCTCGACTTACCGAAACGATATGCGCCAAAGACGCACCGGACGTACGACCCACTGCATTACCGGGCTAGGCTGGAGTCGATCTTTCGGGCGATGATTGAACGCGGAGTCGCCTTTGAGATCAACACGTCAGGGTTGCGGCAAAGGCCAAAGACGAGTATGCCTGGGCCGGCCATCGTGCGCTGGTACGTCGAAACCGGCGGCCGGCTGATTACGACAGGCACCGACTCCCATGCGGCGCAGACCGTGGGAACAGGACTGGCGCAGGCGTTGGATATGCTGTCTCTGGTCGGTGTCGACTCTGTGGCGGCGTTCCGTCATCGACAGCGTCGGCACGTGCCGATCTCGGACATGCGACAGCCGATGGCGGCCGGTGTCCATGGGATATCGTAGCGATGGCCAGGCCGCGGGACGACTGGACGGAGGAATTGCCTCGGGGCGATTGGCTTCCTCCCGCATGGAACGAGCCGTCTCGCCAATACGAGCCGGGGTCGAAACCGGCCGTCGTGCAACGACCTCGGCCGTCGAGTCGCTCTACTCTGCCTAAACGATCAGCACCAGACACAACTTCTCGGCGAGTGCTCGCGATTGCAGTGCCGCAAGCAATCACGGGACTTTTTTCGCTTTTCTTCTCCCTGCTTGGATTCTTGGCCGGAGAACAGGGGACCATACCACTCGCCCTCTTCTTACTCTTGTTCGTGCAAATTGTCGGCTTTGCTGTGACCCGTCGGGAGGAACCGGCAGCACTGCGGTGGTCGTGGGTCGTGAGTCTCGTCGCTACGTCCGTCGGCTTGCCGCTATTGGCAATCCAAGTCACGCTAGCAAGGCAGCCATACACCGGCACCGAGTGGGACTCCGCATTGCCACTCGTGTCAGCATCAGCGGCCGTGGCGCTGCTGTTGACGATAACCGCCATCGCGCTGGCATTCTCGTCTCACGAGATACCCGAAGAAGCCGGTTTGCTATTGATGCCGATGGCGCTCTTGATTCCGGCAGCCATCGGCATTCGCGCAGGCATCACTGAAGCGAATGCCATGCAGGCGCTCGGCTTATCCGGTTTAGTGGCCGCCGCGGCGACAACGTTGGCGTGGTCGCTGCCTCGACCCAGTCGATTGCTCGTTCCGCCGGTTGCGCTCGCGACGCAGTTCGTGTTGCTCTGGATGATGGGAAGAGGACCTTCGTTTCATTCGAGCAGTGGCGCCGTCGTACCGCTGACGCACGGCGGCCTCCTGGCACTGACTGTCATACTTGTCGTCGGGACGCCAATCCTGGCGTTATGGGCGCGCGGCGTGACTACTGTCGCTGAGGCGCGGGCGCGAGAACGTGGGTTGCCCGAGTTCGATGCGCTCCGTTAGGAAGCCCGCGATTTCTAGTTGACGTTTGAATCGAGTATGCGAGGCCGGGAATGACGCCGGTCCGGTCGTCTGAGACCGGACCGGCGTGGTCTTCATCGGAAAGAATCAGTTCTGAGGGGTCTTGCCGTTTGCGCCCGGCGCAGGATCGTCGGCGCCGTTGAGCTCTCGCAGGAATTCCTCGTCTTCCTGCGCCGCTTTTGGCTCGACGATGGTCATTGACGCGACCTGTTCTTTCGGACCAAGCCTCATCAGCGTGACGCCCTGCGTCGTGCGGCCGATACGGGAGATTTGGGCAGCCGGCATGCGGATCACGTGACCGCCGCTGTTCATCAACATCACCGTGTCTTCGGCGTCGGCCATGCCGGCGGCAACGATCTTGCCGGTCTTGGCGGTCAGCTTCATTGCTTGAACGCCCTTGCCGCCGCGCCCTTGGGACCGGTATTGCGCAATGGCAGTACGCTTACCCAATCCTCTGGCGGAAACGACGAGGAGATCGGCTCCCGGTCGCGCGACTTCAAAGGCGATGACCCGGTCGCTCGGTCCAAGCCGGATACCGATGACGCCTGCCGCCGGCCGGCCCATGGGACGAACATCGGTTTCCTTGAAGTGGATCGCCTGACCATTCTCGGTGATGAGAACGACGTTGTCGCTGCCACTGGTCATGCGTACCCAGGCCAACTCATCGCCCTCCTCGATCCCGATGGCGATCAGGCCGGAGGAACGTACCGAGCGGAACTGGTCGAGATTCGTCCGTTTGACACGCCCGAGCCGGGTCGTGAAGAAGAGATACTTGGCAGACGAGAAATCCTCAACGCGCATCAGCGTCGTCACTGTCTCGTCCGGTTGCATGTTGATGACGTTGATGATCGGCAGACCCTTTGCCGTGCGGCTGGCGTCGGGAAGTTCGTGGACCTTGATCTGGTAGACCTTGCCGCGGTTGGTGAAGACCAGAAGCGAGTCGTGGGTGTTCGCGGAGAGGATGTGCTGGACGCCGTCCGCCTCGCGCATGGTGACGCCGGTGACGCCCTTGCCGCCCCGGTGCTGGGTGCGATAGACGCCGTCCGCGATCCGCTTGACATAGCCGCGATTGGTGATCGTGACAAGGACGTCAACCTCCGGGATCAGGTCTTCCTCTGAGAGAATCCCGGACACGTCTTGGATGGCCGTACGCCGCGCGTCGCCATATTTCTCCTTGAGCATGATCATGTCGTCGCGAATGAGACCCAGAATCTTGTTTGGATCGGCGAGCAGAGTTTCGAGTCGTTTGATCTCGTTGAGAACCTCTTTGTACTCGTCCTCGATCTTGCGGCGCTCGAGTGCCGCGAGGCGAGCAAGCCGCATGTCGAGAATGGCGTTGGCCTGAATTTCGGAAAGTTTGAAGCCGCTGATGAGATTGGCGCGCGCGGTGTCGGTCGTCCGCGAGCGGCGAATCGTGCTGATGACCGCGTCGATGTTGTCGAGGGCGATCTTAAGTCCTTCGAGGACATGGGCACGGCGGCGTGCCCGCTCCAGCTCGAACTGAGTCCGGCGGGTAATGACCTCCTGTCGGTGGCCGACATACTCTTGCAATGCGCGGCGGAGGCTGAGGACGCGAGGTTGGGTGCCTTTCTCGACGAGCGCGAGCATGTTGACGCCAAAGGTCTGTTGCAGCGCGGTGTGCTTGAAGAGGTTGTTCAGCACCTTCATCGGCTGAGCGTCGCGCTTGAGCTCGATGAGCATGCGCATGCCGCCGCGGTCCGATTCGTCGCGCAGGTCGCTGATGCCGTCGAGCTTGCCGTCCTTGACCAAGTCGGCGATCTTCTCGAGCAAGGCGGCCTTGTTGACCTGATAGGGCAGCTCGGTGACGATGATTTGGTACCTGTTGCCGCGCGGGGCTTCCTCGACGAACGCTTTGGCACGGATGACGACCCGACCGCGCCCCGTGGCGTACGCGGAGCGGATGCCCTCACGACCGAGAATCGTCCCACCAGTCGGAAAGTCAGGGCCCTGGACGATCTCCATCAGATCCTCGACGGTGGCCTCGGGATTGTCGACCAGGGAGACTACGGCGTCGCAGATCTCGTTCAGATTGTGAGGTGGGATGTTCGTCGCCATGCCGACGGCAATACCGGAGCTACCGTTGATGAGTAGGTTCGGCAGGCGACCTGGCAGAACCACCGGTTCTTGGGTTGAGGCGTCGTAATTTGGGCGGTAGTCGACCGTTCGCTTGTCGATGTCGGCGAGGAGTTCGTCTGCAATGCTGGTCAGGCGGGCCTCGGTGTAGCGCATGGCCGCGGCGCTGTCACCGTCGACGGAGCCGAAATTGCCCTGACCGTCGACGAGCGGATAGCGCAGGTTGAAGTCCTGCGCCATGCGGACCAGAGTGTCATAGGCGGCCGTATCGCTGTGGGGATGGTAGCTCTTGAGGACTTCCCCGACGATACCGGCTGACTTGCGGTAGCGCGCGTTGGCGCGCATGCCCATCTCTTGCATCGCATACAGGACGCGCCGCTGGACGGGTTTAAGTCCGTCGCGCGCATCTGGCAGCGCCCGCTGGACGATGACGCTCATAGCGTAGTCGAGATACGACTGGCGCATCTCGGTCTCGATGCTGGCCAGTCGAACGTTGCCGATTTCCACGCTTGGTGACCCCTTCTGCACGCTGGCTGAGACGCTTACATATACGAGGCAATTATACCACGAACGCGTCCCAAAAACCGCGTGTGGGCGCGTACGGACGCGGAAAAACGGCTCTAGGCGCCGGGTGCTGTTGCCTGGGCGCTGGGCGCCGACCGGTCGCGCAGAAGGATCCGGACTCCAAGGACGGCGTCCCAAGCGAGGAAGGCGATGATTGGTAGGGTGAGGAAGAGCGCGAGGAAGAGATGGACGTGGAGTTTGTTGAAGGCGAAGCTGGAGTCGTAGTGAGCCCAGACGTACAGAGGGTAGTAGGCGAGTCCGAGCGTCGTTTGAACAGCGAGATAGATGATGCCGAGGCGGTTGAGGCTGAGTGCAAGCAGGGCGAAAATCGGGATCAGATACCACGGGTAGAGATTGGTCATCAGCAGGCAAAACAAAAGCAGAATGTGCACCATCGCTCGCATGGGCGGATTGCCGCGGCGCATGGTCCACAACACGATCGCTGTGAGCCCAAGGAAAAGCGCCGTGAAGCCTCGGCGCAGCGCCTGTTGCTCTTCCTCCGTCAGCTCACGGCGAAAGGTGACGTAACGCTTGCTTGCGCTCTCGAGCGAATCCAGCGAGGCCCAGGCCCTCGGCGACTCGTCTTCAATCCATTGACTGGGCGTGAACAAGGCAACGATGCGTTCGCCGGTGTATGGGTTGTCCCGTACGTACTGCTGAGCGAGCGAATAAGGCGAGACGTGGCTCATTTCCTGTGATTCATTCATGCCCGCTCGTAGGCCGTCGATCATCTCTCCGCCTGCCCAATATGGCGCGAGCATCGCGATAATGGCGACGGCGGTGATGGCGATCGCGGCCGTGATGCGATTGATCGGCCATCGATGCCGCCTCACAAGAAGGATCGCGACGGGGAGAACCGCGAGGCTGAAGAACTTAACTAGCCCGGAGAGTGCGAGCAGGGCGAAGCCGAGCGCCGATTGCCGCTCGAGGGCAACAACGGCGACGACCAAGAAGGCCGTCATCATCACGTCGTTGTGGCCGTTGCCGACGCCTTCGAACAGGACAAGTGGATTAGCAAGGAAGGCGTAGACGGCGAGCCACCCACGGCGCGTGTCCGCGTAGTGCCGTCGAATGGCGACGGCGGTTGCCGCCAACAGCGCCAAATTGAGGATCTTGAGACCGATGAGCAAATTGACGAAGTTGCCGAAGCCCGTGAAGACTGCCGGGAGACCTGAGAGCAGCAGCCAAACTGGTCCGTAGAAGAGCTTGATGTCGGTAAGAAACGCCGGTTTCGCAAAGGAGTCCGCGCGGTAGTTTTCAAAGGTTGTCAAGTACGGATTCTCGTCGTAGTGGAATGCCAGCTTGAGTTCGACGAGGTAATTGAAGACGTCGAGGGCGCCTACCGGGTAAAGGAGAACGTTGACGACGCCAGGAACAACCGCCGCGAGAATGACCGCGGCCTTGATTCTTCGCGATATCGTCTCTATGTGAGACAGACTCCACAGGCCGACGCCATAGGCGAGGCCGATTCCGAGCAGGATCCCACCGGTGGCGCGCAGCGTGAAAGAATGCGATCGGCCAGGTACCTTTTCGAACGCAAAGAAGAGATCATTTTGGTGGTCCGGTAGCCCGTACCAACGGTAAAGTGCGAGCCAACCGAGACTGGCAATGACGGTGGAGAGCCATAGCGTCCACCGGCTGTCGAGGCATTGCCTCACGGCATTTCTCTCTCGTCGGAATTGCGACGCCGTTGTCGCGGAGACAATAGGCGAAGGATCCTCGCCGGTTGGTCATGGTGATGCGCTGCCGGTCCGACGTCGGCATGCCGGCAGACGATCCCGGAGGCCCGTCGCAGGATCAATGCCGTGACGCCTCGCAATGCACACGGCCGGCGATCACCGAGACGCCGGCCGTGCCCGACACCGTTCTTGACGCATCAGAGATCTAGCCCGTTTCGGCCTCGCCGCTGATGGGGAGGGAATCAGCCGCTTTGACGGAGGACTTGTTCCCATAGACCTGAATGAATTCTTCGACGCGGTCGCGGGCGATGTCGTCGTGGTACTGTTCGGGCGGGGACTTCATGAAGTAGGCAGAAGGCGCGAAGAGTGCTCCGCCGATCCCGTTGTCCAAGGCCAGCTTGGCGCATCGGATGGCGTCGATGACGACGCCGGCTGAGTTCGGCGAGTCCCAGACTTCGAGCTTGAGTTCCATGTTCAGCGGGACATCGCCAAAGGTCGTGCCCTCCATCCGGATGTGGCACCACTTGCGATCTTCGAGCCAGGGAACATAGTCGGACGGACCGACGTGAACGTCTCGTTCCGGCAGCGGTACCCCGAGCTGAGACGTGACGGCGTTCGTCTTGGATATCTTCTTCGAGTCGAGGCGCTCGCGCTCGAGCATGTTGAGAAAGTCGGTATTGCCGCCGAAATTGAGCTGATAGGTGCGATCGATTCGCACGCCGCGGTCGGCAAAGAGGCGGGTGAGGACGCGGTGGGTGATCGTCGCGCCGACCTGGCTCTTAATGTCGTCACCGATGATCGGCAGACGTTTTTCCTCGAATCGCTTCTGCCAGTATGGCTCACGAGCGATGAAGACCGGAATGCAGTTGATAAAGGCACAACCAGCTTCCAGGATTTGCTCCACGTACCACTTCGTGGCCATCTCGGAGCCGACCGGCAGGTAGGAGACGACGACATCGGTCTTGGTGTCCCTCAAGATTTTGACGATGTCGGCGGTCGGGCCGGGCGCTTTTGTGATGACTTCTGAGAGATATTTGCCGAGACCGTCGTGGGTCATGCCACGCTCGACCTTTATGCCTAGCTTCGGCACGACGGCGAACTTGATGGTGTTGTTCTGTCCGGCGAAGATCGCCTCGCTGAGGTCCTTGCCGACTTTGGTATCGTCGATGTCGAAGGCGGCGCTGAACTCGACGTCGCCAATATGGTACCCGCCAAGTTCGACGTGCATGAGCCCTGGTACGAATTCCGCCGTGGGGGCACTCTTATAGTATTCGACGCCCTGCACGAGCGACGAAGCGCAATTGCCGACGCCGATGATGGCGACGCGGACCTTGCCGCTACGTTTGGCGGCGCCGCTCTTAGGCGAAGACTTAGATGAGCCGTTATCGGAAACCATGCACTCCCGCTCCTTCCCCCGAATCTTGGAGGCGCGATCTGCCGGCGGCGGGCCGAACGTTCATTGGACCGGCCGGCCGCGTGAAGTCTACCGCTCAACGGTGGATCAGCATAGCCTCCGGCGCAGCAGTTAGGCCGTACTTAGCGCGTTGCCGCAGTTCGTGCAGTACTTCGCCCCTTGTTGGTTGGCGTGGCCGCACCGCGGACAGGCAATCGGCCCAGTCATTGGCTTGCCGCAACTGGGACAGAATTTGGCGCCGGCCGAGACAGTATCTTGGCAATGTGGGCAAGTGACGGTCGCCGCTTGCGGCGCGGGCGCGTTTTGCGGCTGGCTCGTGGCGTCGCGAACTGACTGGGCCATGGCCTGGCCCATTGCCATGCCCGCGCCGAGTCCGGCGCCGGTGGCCGCGACATCGCCCGCCCCGCCGGGATTCTGGGCGGCGTCGCCGATCGCCTGGGCCGTTTTAAACTGCATGTAGGTGCTCATGTCGCCGAGCGCTGCCATGCCCGATCGCTCGTCGATCCGCTGTTGCACCTCTTCCGGCGGCGTGATTGCCGAAATCTGAAAGGTCGTGAGCTGAAGGCCGAGACGATTGAAGTCGTCACCGAGCGCGTTGCGGGCCGTATCCGCCAGCTCCCTGGTCATGCCTTGGATGTCGAGCAATGACGTATGCGTTTCGCCCAGCAGATCGTTGAACTCGCCGATGACGATGCTCTTCAGGAAGTCGTCGATGGCGCCGGTGCTGTAGGCGCCCTGGCTGCCGACGATCTGGTTGACGAAGAGTTGCGGATCGTCAACCCGCATTGAGTAGGTGCCATAAGCGCGCAGGCGAACCATGCCGAGCTCGGTGTCTCGAAACGTGAGAGGCTGTGGCGTGCCCCACTTCATGTCCGTGAATTCGCGCATCGAGACGAAGTAGACCTCGGCCGTGAACGGCGAGTCGCCGCCGAAAGGCAGGCTGATCAACGAGGTTAGCAAGGGGATGTTGTTCGTCGAAATCGTATGCCGCCCCGGACCGAAGACATCGAGGGCCTTGCCGTCGCGGAAGAACACGGCCCGTTGCGACTCGCGAACGACCAGCTGTGACCCAAGCCGAAACTCGCCGGAACCGCTTTGTGGCACACGGTGGACGATCTCGTCAGCGTGTTCGTCCGGATGCTGGATGAGGTCGAGGATAGCCATCGCGCCTTCCCTTCCCGAGGAAAGTTCGGCGGTGTCGCCGGAACGGCGACACCGCAATCCGGACGCGGCCCTAGCTCGGTTGAGCGCTGGGGCCGGCGGTTGGTTCGTCGGACGACTCTGACGAGCCCGCGGCGAGAACTCCGGCGGCCACCGGCTCACCCTTCAGTGCCGCCAGCTCGGCTTCGATGTCGACGTCGTAGTCGAGCTCGGCGAATTGGGTGTCGAACGACTCGTCGCCCATCTCGATCATGGCCGCGGCCTTGGCCTCACCCGAACGGATTTTCCGTTCCATGCGCTCGAGGTCGGCCGTCGGATCCATCGGCGAGAAGGTGGTGAGCGTCTCGGCGACGCGCGCCTGTGCCTTCGCGCGCCGCTGGCGAGCCAGCAATGTGTCGCGTTGGCTCAGCGTCGACTGATATTTGGCTTCGAGTTGGCGCATCTGATCCTTAAGCTTCGTCACGGTCTGCTTTTGGATGGTCAGTTGCTGACTGTAGACGCGGGAATTCTCCTCGTTGTCACGCTTGCGGCGCAGAGCCTCGCGCGCGAGGTCGTCTTTGCTGGCGTCAACAGCGCGCTTCGCCTTGGTGCCCCACTCGAGGGCGAGACGCTGGGTTTCGTCGAAATCTGCTTCGAGCTCCTTCTCTTGGGCGATCATCGATGCGACTTGCGCCCGTGCTGTCGTAATGTTGGACTGCATGTCGCGCAAGATTTGGTCGAGCATCTTTTCTGGATCCTCGGCCCGGTCGATCATGTCATTCACGTTCGCGCGGATCAGCGTCGACAGGCGATCCATGATTCCCACGGTTCTTACCCTCCTCGCATCATTGCCGGATTGGCGACCGGCCCGTTCATCGTCGAGCGGTCATGCTACGCGCTCCGCCGTGACCGTCAGCCGGCGGAGTGTTTGGAGCCGTACATCTCCACGTCGTCGGGATGGGTTTCCTTCCCAGCGAATGTTTGGCGCTCGTTCGACCAGGTCAAGACTACCGCACGGGCGGCGGCATCCTCTGTACCTACCAAGAAGCGGTAGGCGACCCGTTCCACACCGGAGTGGCCCCCGGCGCCGATGAGTTCGCCGGTGCCAGAACCGGACGATTGGACGGTATACGCCACGCCGTCGATCTCGGATTCCTCGCCACTATCATCGGAATCGTGGAGAAGTGCGAAGGTCTGGCCGTCAACCTTGGGCACGAATAACCACGCCTTCGCTTCGTCGCTGACTCGAAAGAGTCGAAACGAGTCGGGCACTGCCTGGACGTCGATTCGGGCGTCGACGACGTAATTGTCCCCCATGATCGCGATGGCATCGCGGTCATGTAAGTCGAATGCAGGATGCGATTCGACGACCGGCGCCGGCTTGAGGTGCTTGAGCACGCTTTCTTCAGTTGCTGGCTCGGCGGATTCGACAACTTGTCCACGAAGGTCAAAGCGGGCCAGGAGATCGCGTACGATCTCCGCGCCTGCCCCCGCTGAGCTGGCAAGATCTGTTCCTTCGGCGTATGCCCGTTCCAAGTCGGCAATTGGCTGGTCGAGCTCGTCGACTCCGGACAGCAGCGATTCGTCGAATTGACGAATCTGTTCAAGGGCGCGCTCGTCGACGTCGCGATCGCCGAACAGACCGCCGTATCCATACGTCGCCGTCGAGACGCGGTCGACGAAATGCCGAATAGAGCGCGCCAGTTGATCGACCGGTCCAACATCGCGCAGGCGTCGTTGGTCGGCGAGATTGCGGGCGATGCGCTCGACGCGGTCGGCCTGGGCGCCGAATCTCAGCGCGAGCGCTTCTCGGACGCGCCGATCAGCATCGCGACGGTCTTCCTTGCGCCGGTATCCCTTATAGCCAGGGACGGCGTCGAGAATGCTCCGCGTGGTTCGCTCGGCTCGTTCGGCAAAGTCCATGCCCATCAACCCTTCCTCGGCACGTGCCGCTACGGTTGACCGCTCAGGAAAATCTCCGCTCCGCAGTACGGGCATTTGATCAACCCCTTGCCCGCAAGTTGGACTTCTCCTCCGCAGTTCGGACAGTGCTGCCGTCCCTGAAGCTGCGATGCCTCGACCGAATAGAGGACGCCCTTGTTCCAATCAACGTAGCCGCTAAAGAGACCACGCCCGACGAGGTCGTAGAGATCGCTCTGGACCCGATCGCGGGTTGACTTCATTTCGAGCACGAGGTCGCTGATCGCTACCTGGCCACGGGTCTTGACAATGTCGAGCAAACGCCGTTGGTCCTGCACACGTTCGATCGACTCAGCTTCAGCACGACCGCGAATGAGCAGAAAGACTCCGGCGCCTAGCAGGGGCAGCACGAGGAATCCGAACAGGAGGACGAATCCAAAGACGGCGCCGCTCCCTTCGAGGTTGCTCTCGCCGACGCCAAGAAAGAGCCAGGCAGAGATCGCGATGCCGATGACCGCACCGGCGCCGATCAGGATGATGCCGACGACTCGACCAGATGCTTGCATGTCCCTCCGCCTCATTCCCGCCAAGCCATCGGAGAAATGGCGGGTGACTCGCCTATTATGCCCCGCACCGACGGCCGCGCGATAGGTGGTACATGCTACACGGGACAAAGCACCTAGGTATCACTCGTCCCGGACGGCACGCAGCACGCCAAGTGTTTCTCGCGCGGTACGTGCCCAGGTGAAGGTCGAGGCGCGTTGCCACCCGCGCTCGATGAGCACGGAACGACGAGCATTGTCGGTAAGAACGCGGATCAGGCCGGCCGCAATCGATCCGACGTCGAGCGGGTCGACGATCTCGGCCGCGTCGCCGGCGACTTCTGGCAGTGAACCGCGATTGGAGACGACAACTGGGCAGCCGGCCGCCATCGCTTCGAGCGCGGGGAGACCGAAGCCTTCGTAGAGCGAGGGAAAGCAGAGGGCGTCCGCGGCGGCGTAGAGACCGGCGAGGTCGTCGTCAGCGACATATCCCAGGAGCGCTATGCGGTGTGATGCGCCGCTGTGAGCGATCTCCGCTTCGACTTCGTTAGCGAGCCAGCCGCGTTTGCCGGCGACGACAAGGTGCTGTTCCAGTCCGGCTCGGGCCAACTCGGACAAGGCCCGCGCGAGACGGCCGAGATTCTTTCGAGGCTGTATCGTGCCGACGGCCAGGATGAAGTGCGGGGGGAGGTCGTGGTCGGCACGCACTCGGGCGACATCCTCTTCCGATGCGCGGGTTGGCTTTACCCCGTGGGGGATGACGATGATCCGGTCAGGTGGAACGTCATAGTGCGTCAGCAGGTCACGCCTCGTCGCGTCCGAAATGGCGATAACTCGGCGCGCAGATCTGCAACTCCAGCGGGTCGTCCAGTCGAGCGTACGACGTTGGGCCGTTGGGTGGGCCTCCGGTTCGTGGAGGTAGCCGAGATCGTGGATCGTGACGACCGAGCGAGGGTGAAGAACCGGGACGACGTGCGCTGGCACGAAAAGGACTTCCGGCGGGCGGCGCAGCATCTCCCATGAGAGTCGCGCATGCGTCCAGAAACGCGGGAACGGCATCGAAACAGTGTCGCCCAAAGGCGGCAGGTCTGGTGGCGGCAACGCCGCATTCAGGTAGAGCCGAAAATCATCGTTCGACCTGAGATCAGCGAGTGCGTGGATGAGGTTGAAGGTATAGGTCTCGGTTCCCGTGCGTTCTGCGACGCTAAGGCGACTGGCGTCGATGCCGATAACGCGGGATCTCGCTACGCCCAACGCGCTATTGGCCGACCGGCGCAGGCGCCACGGCAAACATGAGGTCTGCTTTGCAGGCTAGCTCGCCGTTCACCGTTGCGGTGCCTGATCCGATGCCGATGCTTCGCCGGATTTGTCCCATTTCAACGTCGAGGCGTAGGGTGTCGCCCGGTTTGACCTGACGCTTAAAGCGGACGTTGTCAATACCGGCAAAAAAAACCATCCTGCCGCGGAACTCGTCCGTCATCAGGATCGATACCGCGCCGACTTGCGCGATGGCTTCGACAATGAGGACGCCGGGCATGACGGGGTAGTCCGGAAAGTGCCCTTGAAAAAAGCCGTCGCCCATAGTGACGTTCTTGATCCCGGTTGCGCGCTTGCCGGGCTCGAGCTCTACGATGCGATCCACCAAGAGAAACGGATAGCGGTGCGGGATGATGCGCTGAATCTCGACCGCATCGAGGACCGTTGCTTGCTCCTGCACCTGCTCCTGTTCCGGCATTTCCACTCCTTGCTGTGCACGCGGGACCGGGCATTGAGTTGCTAAGCAACGGGTGAAAAGACTTCAGGATCGCCGGGCACAAACGACGCACCGGCGTCGAGCGGCACAAGCTGTTCGCGCGCCGGGCCGACGCCGGCCATGGTGATCGGCGCGCCAACGAGCTGCTCGAGCATGGCGACGTACCGTCGCGCCCCGGCCGGGAGCTCGTTCGCGATGCGGGCGCCGGTCGTTTCCTCCTGCCAGCCGGAAACACTCGTATAGACCGGTTCGATGGCACGGACGAGATCGCTTCGCGCCGGCATGTGGCGGATGACTCGATCGCCCAATCGATAGCCCGTGCAGATATTGATTGATTCGAAGGCATCGAGCACATCGAGCAGCGTCAGCGCGATCTCGGTGACACCGTTCATGCGCGCAACGTGGCGAGCCGCCACCGCGTCGAACCAGCCAGTCCGTCGTGGTCGACCGGTAGTTGTGCCGTATTCGCGGCCGCGGTCGCGGATGAGTTGTCCAATGTCGTCGTGCAGTTCGGTCGGCAGCGGTCCGCTGCCGACGCGGGTGCTATATGCCTTGAAGATGGCAATGACGCGTTTGACCTGCGTCGGCGCAATTCCGGCCCCCTGGCATGCCCCGGCGGCGGTGGGGGAGGAAGACGTGACGTACGGGTAGGTGCCATAGTCGACATCGAGCATCGCCCCTTGGGCACACTCGACGAGCACGTCTTTGCCCTCGGACAAGGCGTCTTGTACGACTACTTCGGCAGGGACAACGTGTTCTCGTAGCCGCCGTCCTGCCTCCGCGAGGTGCTTATACACTTCGGTCGGCTCCAACAGCGGTTGACCATAGACGGCGCCGATGATCTGATTCTTCTCGTCAACAGCGCGGGCTATCTTGCGTTCAAGGCCATCTTCGTCGACAAGATCGGTGATGCGGATGCCACGGCGCGCGACCTTGTCGGCGTAGGCCGGACCGTTTCCGGTCCGGGTCGTCCCGATCAACTCGTCTTCACGCTGGTCTTCTTCCAGCCCGTCGAGCAACGGATGAAAGGGAAGGACGACGTGCGCCCGGTCGGATATTGACAGGTTCCGGAGGGAAACACCGCGCGATCGCAACTCGTCCATTTCGCGAACCAGCGCAAGCGGGTCGACGACGACACCGGCTCCAACGACACACGTGCAATCGGGATAAAGAATACCGGATGGCACCAGGTGCATTTTAAAGACGCCGGCCGGAGTTTCGATGGTGTGACCTGCATTGCTGCCGCCGTTGGCGCGAAGAACGAGGTGGGCTTTGGCCGCCAAGGCGTCAGTCAGCTTGCCCTTTCCCTCATCGCCCCATTGACCGCCCATGATGATCGTCGCAGGCATTGCTTCGTCCTTGCTCCCCTGGCCGGCGGCAGCGTGAACCGAATCACCTCGACCGCCGAGTTCCCGTTGCATTAGCGAGAGGGACTATACCCGAGCCGGACGCGAGGGTGCGATCAGTTGGTCTCACGCACGTCGCGCAGTTGTCCGATCAACGCACGTTCGCGTTCCGAAAGGTCGGTTGGCAGGACCACTTTGACCCGGGCGAGCAAATCGCCGCGTTCTCCCGCGGCGCCCTTGAGTTTCGGCATGCCCTGGCCACGCAATCGGAAGACGCGACCGGGTTGCGTTTCTGCCGGGATTGTCAGCGCGACGCGCCCGGACGGGGTCGTGACCATGGCTTCACCGCCGAGCAGCGCGTCGTAGAGCGGCACCTCGACGTCGGTCCGCAGATTATCGCCCTCACGTTCAAATGCGGTATTGGGTCGGACGGAGGTGCGGAGATAGACGTCACCTGGCGGTCCGCCATCGATTCCAGCCCCTCCCTGGCCTTTGACTCGGATGCGGGAGCCGGTGGTAACTCCGGCCGGGATCTTCACCTCAACCGCCTTTGTTTTCGGAACCTGGCCGGTGCCGTCGCACGTGGGGCACATCGACTCCCGCACGATCCCCGCGCCGCGGCACGTTGGGCACGTTTCGTGAGTCTGGACATCGAGGCGCCGGCTGGTGCCGCGAAACGCCTCTTCAAAGGAGAGGTCGACGTTGACCTCCAGGTTCTCGCCGCGGCGGCGCAGCACGCGCTGGGTGAAAGTAGCGCCGCGCCGTCCGGTTCGGCTGCCGAAGAGGGTATGGAAGAAGTCGGAGAATCCGCCTTCGTCGTCGCCGTACTCGACGCGGAAACCGCCGGGGCGTTGCCCGGACTGGCCCGTGAACCATTGACCGAAGTCCACCGGCCCTGAGGCACTGCCGGCCGGTTCGTCCCCGGTGAAGCCGGCGTCCCGGTAGCGCTGCCACTCCTCGCCATAGCGGTCGTACATCTTCCGTTTGGCCGCATCGGAGAGAACCTCGAATGCCTCGTTGATCTCTTTAAATCGATCCTCGGCCGCCTTGTCGCCCGGATTGATGTCGGGGTGGTGCTTGCGGGCAAGCTTGCGGAAGGCCGAACGGATCGCCTTGTCGTCGGCGGACCGCTCGACTCCGAGGATCTTGTAGTAATCCTTAAACTGGACGGCGGGCATGGTCTCCCCTCGAACTCTTGCGTCGAAGTTATCTTATAACTTGAGTCTCATCGACGCAAGGTGGGAGAGGTTGGGGAGCTTGGCGGAGCACGCAAGCGCCACCGGCGAATGCGGCGATACGACCAATACAGGAGCACGGCGGACGCGGCAATCAGCGCGATGACGACCAGTGGCAAGACGACCGCGATAACAGCGGTGATCGCCGAGACAGCGTCTTCGAGCATGCTGATGACCGGATTGCCGACGCCGCCGGTCGAGACGGTAATCGCGGGACGGCTGAGGGCTTTGCCGGCGTGGACTCCCCCAGCGACGAACAGGCCGAACACCATCGCTAACGCTGGGTTGAGGTTCACGCCTTCATTCGTTGCAGCCATCATCAGGATGGCGCCGGCGGCGGGCCGAATCGCTGAGTGGATCAGGTCGTTGAAGTGGTCGACGCCAGGGATCTTGTCGACGATGGTTTCGACCGTCAACAGCAGCAGGATGATGACGATGCCGGGTGTGGAGGATAGGAAGTCGTACGGGCGATCCAGGGTGACCTCGTCCGACAAGCGATCGGCCAGGGCAATCACTAAGAGCGGGATATAGGCATTGAGGCCCGCCGAAGCTGACAGGCCGAGGCCACTCAGGAACCCGTACTCCACGGGATGCCTCCCAATCGCGCGGTGCTTCCAATTGCCGTGCCGTCGCGGATGACTAGAAGCGCGGCGCGGGTGCGAGCCCTCCGCCACCCGTCGAGCGGCGGTAGGCCTGTGCCCAGAGATGGGAACTGACAAAGCTCACGTAGGCGATCGTGGCAAGGACTCCGACGATGCAGGCGATCACGCCAGCAACTGCAACGATACTTAGCACGAAACCCATCACGAAGATGAGGGCGTAGTCACTGATATTGGACGTTACGCGGCGGATTACCTGCTGGAATTGCAAGCCATCCGCGATGTTGCCACTCAGGGCGACCGGGACAATCGCCGCGCCTGTGAACGCACTCGTCGCGATGCTGACGAACCAACTGAGACATTGGAGTCCGAAGCTGTCGGAGGCGCCTGCGATGGCGCCGATGATGATCGCGGGGATGCCCCACACGACACCGACGACGAATACCTTTACCCCGTCGACGAAGAGTTGGCCGAAGTCGGTCCAATCCGGCAGCGGCGTATCGGCGCCTTCGACAACGCGCCGCATGATGCGCATGCCGTACCCGGCCAGGGAGAACCATCCGAAGATCGGGATCAGGACCATAACGGCGCCGATCAGCACCTTCGAAATCCAGCCCGAATCGCGGAAAGGAAAGTTGAATGCGCGCCCAATGTCCACCGGCCTCGCCCTCACTCATTGTGAACGTACGTACGCCGCGGTCTGAGGCCCGAGTATAGCACCGGCTTCACGCGCACGAACTTACTAGCCACCACTCGTACGTTCATCATGCGATTCGGCCTCGAATCGAGGATGCGATGAGACGAAGAAAGCAAGCAGCGCGGAGGCGACGAGAAGACACGCCCCCAGAACTCCAAACACTTGCCGTTGGCCGGTAGGCGAGACGCTATAGAAGACGAACGATGGCACACCCTGGCTCAGGTGGAGATTCAGCCAGCGGTCCCAGGACTCCAGTAAGTTGCTGGTGCCGTCCGGATGGTTGTACATGCGTTGGGGATCGAGCACAAAGGTCGCCATGATGGCGATTGATGGCAGCGAGACAGCGGCAAGAAGGGCCCAGCGAAGGCGCGTTGTGATTGTGCCGAGCCACCACGCCAGCGGTGCGGCGGACAATGCGACGACGTCAGTGAGATATCGAGCCGGTGGATTCCATTCGCCCCACCATACCGAGTAGTTCGAGATCAGGACGATGTATGGCACGACGATCGCGGCGAGTGCCAGGGCGTCGCGCCGGTGCGCGAGCAGAAACGGGAGGTACGCGGCAGTGGCCAAGAGCAGGAGTGGGCTGTGTATGAAGGCGCCCCACTGCTGATCGAGAAATGTGCCGACGAGTCCATTGATTGTGCCGGTGAAGCCAGAGAATCCGGCGTGGTCCGCCGACGGTGGCAGAGGGCTATCGTACAAGTATTGATACCAGGAGAAGAGGACGATGGCGCTCGGGATGGGAACGGCGAGTGCCGCCAGACAATCGGATACGGTCATCCGGCGGCGGTGGAGCACGATTGCGAGGAGGGCAATGACAACGCTGATCGGGGCTAATCGGTAGTGCAACCAGGGCAATGATGCGGCGCACACGCCGACCAACAGCCATTGCCAGGTGCGATTGGACGGGGCAAGGAGACGACGCGCGGCGTAGAGAATGCAGAGACCCGCTGTCATCTCCGGGAACATAAGCAAGGAGAAGGAGAGGAGCGGGTTTG
>JBOGUE010000249.1:0-6478 GCA_050695955.1 Thermomicrobiales bacterium
CGTTTTTCAACCTGCTTCGTGAATAATCCGGGCTAGCGATTCGGCGGCCTGCCTGATACCGTTCCGACCAGGAAGCGACCGGTTGAAGCCGACAAGGGAGGGCAAACCCGATGCACGATCTCGGCTCACACGATCTCGGCTCAGAGGAGAGGGACCTGGCGGCGTCTTTGGCGACCGCAATCGACAACCCGGCTGACCGCGCCGTCTTCGACTTCTTGATCGACCACGCTGGGGAGCGGTTCAATGGCGCGGCTATCGCCGATCGCCTCGGGCTGCCGGAGCACACGGATGTCGGCCGCGCCACGTATCGAATCGGTGAGGCGTGCGCCGCCCTCGGCATCAAGCGGCCGTGGACTGAGGCGCAACAGGGGTACACGATGAGTCCGGAGATTGCCGAGTTGTTTCGATCGGTTCGCGTGGCAATTGGCGGGTAGGGGCGGACATTGCCCAGAGGGCGCCCGATCCGCCCCTACGAGTTTGTGCTCCTGCGCAACCCCGGGAGAACGTTGCGGGCGACGTCGCGCATGACGTTGCGGGCTGGTTCGGTGCGAGGCCAGGGGATTTGGAAGTCGGTGAAGCCTTCGGCGCGGTAGGCGTCGATTTTAGCGGCGAAGGCGTCGGGGGATGCCCAGGCTTCGAGGGGCACGCTGCAGCCGCGCATGATGGCGTTGGGATCGCGACCGATCTCGCGGCAGAGTTCGGTCAGCTGGCGATTGCCGGCGCCGGCGACCTCTGGCACACCGCGGGCGTTCCAGATGTCGGCGTGCTTGGCGGTGAGGCGGAGCATGCGCGGGCCGGAAGCGCCGATAAGGACGGGTAATCGCGGTTGCTGGAGCGGTTTCGGCTCGAACGGGGCGTCGATAAGCTGGTAGTACGTGCCCTGGTACATGGTGCGCTCCTGGGATTGGAGGAGGTCCCAGATTTCAAGCGCCTCGGCGAAGCGATCGACGAGCTCCTTCACCGGCGGGTAGTCCCAGCTATAGGCCTCGTGCTCGCGCTCGGTCCAGCCGGTGCCGACGCCGAAATCAACCCGACCGTGCGAGATGTGGTCGACCGTGATCGCCTGCTTAAGCAGGAACGTGGGGTTGCGGTAGGTGTTGCCGCAGACCATCACGCCGAGACGGACGCGCTCCGTCGCCATCGCGAGTCCCGCGAGTGCCGTGTACGCCTCGTGGGTCGGGTCCATGACGTCGAGCAACCCAAAGAAGTGATCGACGACGTTGAGCCCGTCGAATCCAAGGGCCTCGACTTCCTGGGTGCGCGCGACCAACTCCGGCCATGCCGCGCGCTGGCCGAGGACGATGCAGAAACGAAGCGAGTGCCCAGCGCCCAGTGCCCAGTGCCCTGCGCTTCCGTCAGTCGCCTGATTCATCGCGTTGCCATCCTTCCGTTGGACCAATGTCTCGCAATTGAACACAGGATCGTGGACTGAGAACTGGGTACTGGGCACTCGGCACTGGGCACTCAGTCCACCAAGCGGAGTTTGGCCGGGGTGGGGTTGATTGAGGTGAGGACGGGGCGCTGCATATGGGTAAAGGAGACGACGGCTTGGCCGGGGGCGAGGCCGGGCAAGCGCGTCCAAAGGCTTTCGTCGATGCCGCTGACCGAGTGTTTCAGGGTGCTGATGACGCCGGCGTCGCCGATCTTGTGGACGATCCAGTTATTGACCAGGCCGATCACTTGGGTCGGCAGATGGGCTGGGAGCTGGGTGACGAAGACGAGGCCGAGCCACCGCTTGCGGCCGCGTTTGGCGATGCGCGCAACCTGGGCGAAGAGGTGCGGCATCTTGTCGATTCGCTCTTTGGCTAGGAACTCGTGCGCCTCCTCGATGATGACGAGGGTGCGCGGAACGGCGTCCTCCTGACGTTCCGCCGCGGCATAGAGTTCCTCTTGCCCGCGTTGCACGCCGCGCAGGATGGCGGTGATGACGAGGTTGTTCAGATCGGGCGATTCGGTATCGGAAAGATCGACGATCGAGACGCCGCCGGGCTCAAGCAGCCGCTTAGGTTCAATTGGCCTGGCCCGCGAATTGTCGAAAACGCCCAGGCGCTGAAATCGCGCCAAGCGGCCCAGGAGCGCTCGCCAACTGGCGGGGAATGCCGGCAAGTTCTTCATCGACTGAATCTCGCGCGTTACCTCCGAGGCGCGCTGTTGGAACTCGCTGCCGCGGAAGGTCGGTTCGCCTTTTTGGATGTGTTCGAGGCAGCCGCTGACGGTATCGAGTAGGTGCTCCAGGCGCATGCCGGGGAAGCCGCCCTCAAACTCGTCGATGTCGGTGTCGTCCACTGAGGTCACGCCGAAGCGGCGGAGAAGCGTCTTGGTCAGTTCGTAGGCGATCCAGAAGCGTTCGTGCTGGGCGTCGCTGAAGTCGAGGATTTCCCCAACGGCGTACGGCGAGAGATCGCTGAAGCGCAGGGTAAAGGGTACGCAATGGGGATGACGGGGGTTCGCCGTTTCCCGCCCGAAGAGGTAGTAGAGCGTGGTGTCGGATACGCCCATTGGTCGCGAGCCGCGCTGACTGAGCAGTGATGCCATCCGGGGATCGTCGGACGGTTCGTTGAGGAAGGTGTACTCTCCCTCGACGTCGAGCAGGACAATCGCGAGTCCCGCTTTCTGCGCTTCGGCGATGAAGCCGGCGACCGTGGTCGACTTGCCGCCGCCGGTGGTGCCGATGATGCCAGTGTGGCGCGGCAGCACGCTCTTGTTGGTAGAGGGAACGCAGACTTCCACGCCCTGGTGCCCGACCGCCAGGCCAACGCGGATGTCGCCACTGACCCGGAGGACGGCGGCGGTTTCTTTTTCGTCGAGGCGGAAGACAGGGCTATTGGGCAGGGGGCGGAAGCGGGGCGGTTGGAGCACGCCGTCGACGCGCTCGCCGAGCAGCTCGATCTGGACGCGGCCATGGTAGCGGGGCATGAAGATGCCGCCGTGAACGGTCGTCGTGACGACGATTGGGGCGTCGGCGCGCAGCCCGTCTGGTTCCGCGAAGGGGCCGGCGACGACGATGCCGAGGTATTCACGACCGTCCGGTTTGCTGACGATGCGAGCCAATGCCTGGGACGGCAATTGCTCCAGGGAATCGCGCGGGATGAGGACGGTGATCGAGTTGTCCTCGCTGGCCGGGCCGTCGAACATCGTCTTGCCGACGGCGCCGCGTTCATCCTCCGGCACATCCCAAAGGCCGCCGGCTTGCGCGATTGATTCGCCGACGCGCGCCCGCGCCTCGGCAGGGACGTTTTGGATCGTGTCGCTTGTCGCCCCGTTTCCGTCCATTGTCACCGTCCTCCTTGACGTGCCGCCCCTCGCTCCGATCCCTCGATTCCTTGGGACGGCGGGCTCTCGGGACGGCAAGCTCTTGCCGTCTATCCACGCCGGCCGAACTCCTGGTGGAAGGAATACGGCTGGCCGGCGACAGCGTAGGCGTCGCGCAGCATCGCCGTGAAGTCGCCGGCGCCGAATGTCGAGCGGCAGAGCGTGTCCGCCAGATCGAGGAGCGCCGGGAAAGCCCGGTGCTCGTGCAGTCGACTGTCGGCCAACGCGATTAGCGCCGCCTCGTGGGCGTGGTCGACGTGGGCATAGAAGATTCTGGCCGGGCCGACGGCCGACGCGCGGTAGCAGCCGATGACGATTTGGGGACCGACTTCGTTGACGAATTGCCGAAGTTGCTTGCGGTCCGCGTTGCTGAGATAGCTGGCGTAATAGACGCGCTCCATGTAGTCGGTCGCGTTGTCGACGATGAGGTATTCGAGTGGTTCCAGCGCGTCGCCAAGGATTAGGAAGGCACGCTCGACCATCGCCGATGGCACAAAGACGAACCGTCGATGGTCGGCCACCAGGCGGCGCAGCAAGCCGAGACTGGCGAGCATGAGCTTGGGGCTGCCCGAGCCGGTGAGCAGCTCGTAGGCGACCGGATTGCCGTGCCCCATGCGCCACTGGGCGGTGCTGCGTTCGACGAGAGCGGCGCGTTCGGCGTAGGCCATGAGGCCGCGACGGGCGAGGTCGCTGAGGCGCTCGGAGGGCGCGGCCTGGCCGTCGGCGGCATCCTGGGCGCTGACGACAAGCTGCCAGGCGAGGTCTTCGGGGTTGACTGGGGTGGTGCGCAGATCGCGCCGGTAGAGGCGGTGAACCCAAGAGCCTTGATCCGCATGGTAGGAGACGAGGCAAACGCCGACCTGCGTCACGGAGAGTGAGAGCGCGTCGTGCGTGACCGCGATCCCGTTGCAGGCCTCGACCGCGCCGCGAAAGAGCAAACCCCGTTGAACCTCGTCCAACTCGGCTTGCGAGGCGCGGTAGGCGCCGGCGCCGGGGGGCGCTTGCGGGCGGTCGCGCAGGCGGGGGAAAGCTTTTTCCCGGATCGCTTTCCGGCCGGGGAGGTCTTGCGCAATCGCCGACTCGACTTCGAATTGCAGGCGGCCGAAGAGTTCGCCCAAGTCCTCCGAACGTCGCCAACTGTTGAGATCGAGCGCCGCGGTCAGCGGCTCGCCGAAGACCTTGAGAAAGTCGTCGCTGGCGTCGGGCGGCATGGCCAGCGGCGGAAAGGGCAAGGGCGGCAATCCGTCGGCCATCATCGTTGCCGCCACTGCAAGATCGTCCCGCGGCGGCCGAAGAGGCGGGCGCGGGCGTAGGCGGCGGCCTCGGCCGGCGGAAAGCCGAAGGTCGCTTCGAGGTCTTGCGCCATGGCGAGCTCGTCGAGCGCGTGCGCGCGATAGCGATCGCTGAGGTCGTCATCCGGGGCGAGGAGCTCACGCGCCAGGCGGTCGGCGCGATCTTCTTTGCCGGCGATTTCGCCCGAGGGATCGCGGCGGTCGAGCAGGTGGACGTGGACGCCGATCGGGCAATTGGCGATCGCCGCATCGATCCGCTCGTCTTGCGTCGGGGCGCGGTCGCCATCGAGCACGGGGAGGATCTCCGGTCCGAGGCGGGCCTGCGCCTTCGCCCGCGGCATGTAGTAGTCGAGAAGGAAGTGCGCGGTCTCGTGGGCCAAGGTGAAGCGCCGGTCGTGGGGCAGATCGGCGCCGTCGACGAAGATCAGACCGAAGCCGCGGTAGGCGAAGAGGCAGCCGCGGAGTTCCCGGTCCTCGGCATCGAGCCGCTGGGCGCACCCATGCCGCTTCAGCCAATCGTCGATGCTCGCCAGGCGGAGACCGGGCATGATCTGTAGATAGACCGGCAGGGCAAGGGGAAGGACGTAGGTGAGGTCGCGCGGGAAGGGGGGAGGATCGCCCGCGGCCTCCCAGAAAATGTCTGCCGCCTCCGCCAGCCAGCCGGGGATCACCGGTCATCTCCTCGATCGTCGTCATCCGTGTCGGCGTCGTAGTCCGCGCGGTCTTCGGCGGCGCGTTCCTTCGCGGCGGCGAGGAATCCGGCGGCGACCGCCCCGGCCGACGCGCCGGCGACGGCGTCCAGGACGTCGACGAAGCGCACGATGTCGGCGAGGGTAAATGGGTTGAGATTGAAAACGTCGGCGATGGCTTCGACGTCCATACGAAAGAGCCCTGGGTCTTCCACGTCGTCACGTGGGCGCCGGCAGATCGCCAAGTGCGTGAGGTGGTCAGCAGCGATGCCGAGGTGGGAGGCGAGGAGGGCGTCGTCGAAGCCTTGCGCGTCGCGATAGCGGCGGAGGACGGAGGCGAGGAAGTCGGGGTCTGCCTCCAGCCGCGCCGCGAGTCGCCGCGCGATTTCGGCGGTCATGCCCGCATCAGTCGGTAGTTGCATCGTGCATTCTCCCGGCTTGGCGTCGCGTGAGGCGTTTTCTCAGCCGGTCCTTGATCTGATTCACCTGTTTCGCCGCTTCCTTTGATGTTGGATCCGGCATATCCAGCTGCTCCGCGAAGATGGCGTTTGATCGTTCGCCGGCGATGAGCAGTCCGAACACGGTCCGCTCCTCGTCCGAATCGATGTGTTTGAGCACCTGCGCGAGGGTCTCCGCGGCCGCCATCAGGTCATCGGCCTCCGCGATCTGGTCTCGCGGGTCCTCTTGCTCCTTATTCCAGTCGTCGCCGTGAAGTCGGACAACCTTGGTGTCGGCAGGCAGCTTGCGCGTGTTGATGATGTTGAGCAAATCCCCCTCGGCGGCCATTTTCAAGTAGCCGGCAAGGGTCTTGCCGCGGTTGGGGTCATATCGCTCGGGTATCTTGAAGTAGCTCATCAGCGCGTCGACTGCCGCGTTTACGCGGGCGTCGTCGTCGACCCAATAGAGATTCTTGCGGGCGCAGTAACCTCGGAGATGTGCCTCCAACACCGAGCTGTACCGCCTGTAAACGTCGGTCGAGGCGGTCGGATCGCCGGCCACCATGCGGGCATGGAGCGCAATACCGGCCAGGGCCTCGTCACTGGGCTGCATCGGGCACAATCCCATCCCGAAATACGCGTGTGTTCGTTGTTGTGGCCTACGTTATCGCGAGTCGGGAGAATTGACCAGCCCTGGGCGGAGGCGTTAGGCGTTAGGCGTTAGAGGAGACGACGAAGCCCCTAACGC
>JBOGUE010000250.1:0-4794 GCA_050695955.1 Thermomicrobiales bacterium
ACATGCATGTGCTGCCCTCCCGCGCGGTTGGTCTGGAACGTCAGAGCCGGTTCGCGGGCTGGCGGGCTAGATATCGTCCGCGCGCATGCCGGCGACCGCGGCGGGGGCGTGGCTGGGGTCGGGGACGTAGATGAGGCCGACGAGGCGGTCGTCTTCGCGGTGGAAGAAGAGGCGGGTTTCGGGGTCGTCGAGGGCGCGTTCGAACTCGGCGGTGATGTTGGCGTAGGCGGGGGAGATGACGTAGACGGCGACGCCGGGGACGCGGCGGGCGGTGCCGACGGCTTGCCCGTTCTCGTCGGTGATGACCAGACCATGGATGGTATCGACCAGGGCCGGTGCGCGGGCGGCGCGCGGCGCGGCGGGCTCGGCCTCCTCATCCTCCTGGCGCTGGGCCGGTTGCGGTGGCGGAGTGGTGACGTAGTCGGCCACTTTCTTCAAGACGTACGAGGCGCCGATTTTTGGTACCACGGGGTTCTCCTGTTTCGCTGTCACGGCAATCGTGATGATGGCAGTGTAGCAGCCGGACGAGGCGTTAGGCATTAGGCGTTAGGAGGCGGCAGGAAGCTATCAGCTATCAGCAAGGCTTGAAGACTCTTCGATCACGGTTGCGCGGGTCGATGCCCGCCGGTCGAGGAAGTAGATGGTGGTGGCGACGAAGATGAGCGGGTAGACGAGGGCGTAGATGAGGCTGCTGGCGAGATTCACTAAGGCGACCGAGCGGGCGGCGAAGACGAGCAGGAGGATGCCGATGAGGGGGCCGGGGATGGCGACGAGAGCGGCCAGGATGGCGCTGAGGGCGGCGGTGCGCCACCAGCGACCGTGGACAGAGCTGACGCTGATCGAGCGCGCCGCCTCAGGGCCGGCGGCGTCGAGCAAGACCGCGTGGGGGATGAAGATGCGTTGCACGGTCGCGTAGGTGGCGGGGATGGAACCGAACGGGATGAGTCCGATCAGCCCGATGACGAGGAAGGGGCGGAAGAGGGCGCGCAGGACGGCGCCGAGCTTGGCGCGTACCTGCTGCACGAGCGCATCCGGCTCCGGGCGGCGACCGGCGAGCAGTTCGGCTGAGGCGTAGATGGCGGCCGGGGCGATCAGGACCAGACCGGCGACGTGCTGGACGGCGCCGACGGCGAACGTGGCTACACCGCTGATGGCCGGGATGTCGGCCAATGGCCCAACGCTCACCACGACGCTCGTGAGCCAACCAAGCAGACTCGAGAGCACGCCGACGAGGACGACCGCGCCGGACGCGGGCAGGAAGACCAGCGCGTGCCGGGCGTAGAGCTATAAGGCCGGGCCGAGGGTGCGGCGGGTGAGGACGAACAAGGCGGTCGGGATGGCAAGGCCGAGCGCGATGATGGCGACGGCGACCCAGCGTTGGTCGGACCAGAGGCGGAAGAGGTCGGCGCTGGCGGCGGAGACGTTGCAAAACGCTTCGGTCGGGGCCGGGCCGAGCGTGCCGGCGAGTGGGACGGCGAGGCTGGAGGGGCGCAGGTCGTCCTGCCAGCTCAACGGTTCCGCCCATTTTGGGCTGAGGTTCGGACTCTTCGGGCCGTTGAACTCCCACGCCTCGCGCTGTCCCCAGCGGCCGCCGAAGGTGGCCCAGGCGTCGGCGCCGGTCGGGTCGATCGCGGCGGGGAGGAGACGGGCATCGAGTGGGACGCGGACCGAGGGGCCGGTGGTGACGTCGCAGCCGAAGCCGGTGCCGATTTCGCCCCAGCCGAGGTAGATGGCGCTGTCGAACTGGCTGGCATGGGAGCCGCGGGAAACGTAGACGACGGGGCGGTCGTCCTCCTTCTCCAGTTTCTCGTCGTCCCACGCGGCCCATTCGCCACCGCCGTGCTGAGCGTAGCCGACCTCGAGCGGGTCTTCCGCCAACGCCTCCTCGACAGAAGTGGCGTCGAAGACGACCTGGATCATCTCTCAGTCGCCCTCGTGTTTGTTATTGAAGAGTATTGTGCTATTGCGTAGTAGTGGCGAGGATGAAGCGGCGTTCACCCTGGCCACGGTGGCGGACTAAGGGCCGATCAGGACGGATTGTTTCGAGCACGAGAGGCCAGGTTCTGCCAAGAGGTGCCGCAATAGCGTAGGTCGGCACTCCTGCTCTGCGCATCAAAGCCACCCAATCATCACCGCGAGAGCAGGGCTGGGTGATTGCCGCCCGGCCCTCGCTTTGCCACCGGGGGGCACAGCGGCCAGGTGTGGCGTCGACGGGCGGCAGTCCGGTGATTGGCCTGCAGGTCGGCCCAGGTTGCCGCCCGCGCGACGTGGTAGTCCGCCATCCGGCGCACGACGTTGAAGTGGGTCTCGATGTAATTCTGCCACGCCTGGCCCGGGTCGATTTCCGCCTTGCGGATGCCGAGGGCGGCGTAGATCGCCTGGGCGTGCTTGGCGCGGAAGATGGCGCCGCCGTCGCTGACGAGGACCTCCGGCGCCCCGTGGGCCTCGATAGCGGCCCGCAGCACGACGAGGTAGGCCGTCAGGTCCTGCCGGGGCAAGACGGCGCTGGCCAGGATCGCCCGGCTGAAGTTCTCCAACACGGCAATCAGGTAGACCGGCTTGCCGGTGCCGAGGCGGTGGTCCTCGACGTAGCGGACGTCGACCGACCAGTACTGGTGCCGGCGCTGGGCCGCGAACGGCATCGGCTGCGCCTCGCTCGGCGTCGCGGTGGCCGGTTTCGGTGCGCCGAGCGCCCGGTGCAGCGCCAGGATGCGGCCACAGGTGCGGGGCGAGAGATAGATCCCCTGCTGCGCCAAGGCGGCGTGGATGCAGAACTCGCCGAGCTCGGGGTTGGCCTGCAGCCGGCGGATCGCCGCCATCGCCCGCAGGTCGACCTTGCGCGCCGGCTGCCGCGGGCCCAGTGGGCGATCCGCGAGGCCCGGCCAGCCCTCCGCGTCCCAGCGCCGCAGCACCTCGTGGACGGTCTGTCGCGAGGTCGCCAGGTAGCCGGCGATCGCCTTGGCGCTCCACCCGTCCAGGTACAGCGTCACGACCGCCCGCCGGCGGACGACCGAATCGGCGACCTCGTGGTAACGGGAAAACCGCCGCGGCGGCCGGATTGGCAGTGGTTCGCTGGTCAGGATAGCCCGGACGGTGTGGTGGCTGACGGGGCGGTCGAAGCGGTGCCGGCAGATCGTGGCGAGTTCCCGGAGGCCGAACGGCGGGTACTCCGCCTTGAGCTCGACGATGGCGCGCCGGATATCTGCTGGGAGCAACCGATGGGCAGTCGTCGGCTCAGGCAGAGCGTCGGCGTCGAACAGGCTGCGCATGCCGTGGGCCGCGAAGCGGGCGACCTTGCGGCGCAGCGTCCGTTCGGGCACGGCCGTTTCCCGCGCACGGGCGGGGATCGATTGCCCGAACAGCACGATCGGCCGCGGGAGTTCGTAGGCCTCCTGCGCGGGGGAGGCGACCAGCAGGCGCAGTTGGTTCCAGTCGTCGGTGGGGTCGCGGCGCGGTCGAGGGCCGGCAGGCATGGTCCATCCCCGGGCGGAACGCGCTCACCCTGCTGGGCTCGCGCTCGACGCGAGGATGGCTGTTCTCTTACCGCGCCGGTGTCGTCTTGTCAACGACGCGCTCGGTCCGGCCACGGCAACTGCCCACCGGCGTCAACCACTTCGTGAGGAGGTGTGGCGCGAGCGGATTCCCCTCGTCGAACGCAACGAAGATCGTGTCCGCGAACACCGAATTCGACTGCCATCCACTGACCGACGGCAGGAAGGCGGCACGCTCCCCACGAATGGCTTCCAGGACGTACTGTTTGAAATTGGCGAGGTTTTCCTTCTTGGCCCCACGGAAATCCGACTGCGTCTGCTCGTGGGCTTCCTTCATTCCCAAAGCGTCGTAATCGTCCAATGGCGGATTCGACGGGTCGTATTTGACGATATCGAGGAACTAGCGAAGGGTCGGATGAACCGTCGCGGTGATCCGATAGTGTCCCGGAGCGCCCTTCAGAGCCAGGGTTGCCCCGGTGATCATGTGGCGTCTTGCCAACTCGAACTGGAACTCGTACCGCTGCGCCTGGAAGTTGTTGAGCGCCGCCGGATCCGATTGGCACCGCAGGAGTTTCATGCCCCCGAACGCGAGATCCCCAGAGAGATCAGCCGTGCGGATCAATGCCGTTTGCGGAATGAAGGGCGTAGCGACGGTCGACATCTGTGTTACTCCGTTTCCTGAGCAGTCGGCTGAACGAACTCCAACGAGGGGATCCGGGGAATCTCGGGCATCACGTGCTCGGGTCCGATCGACGGGATGGCGCCCGCTCGGCTCAACGTATGCGGCAAGATCACCTGCTCGATGCCGAGGTTGAGCGCTTCGATCGCCATGGTGATCTCTGGCTGAAACTTGAAGGCGGCCAAGACTCCACGAATCTGGCGGGCGAAGTTGGACTCCAGTCAGGCCATGGCCACGTAAGTGAGCACCTGGCCCAGTCCTTCGTAGCTCGCGTTGATCTCGAATTCCCAGATCCGAATGAGGTTGGAGGAGTCAAGGGTGCGCATGTCACCGCGGACATTCGTCCCAGCATAGCTATGCTCATTATTGAGCAGCCGCTCGCCGGGGCGAAAGTCGTCGAACCCAAAGGGGCGACGTCCGCCATTCATGCGGTCGCGATGCCTCGTCGCAGTTGTCACGGAAGGGCGTGCCGTTTTGGCGGCACCTTTCGCCTATCCCCCAGGGCAATTGCATCTTAGCCGCCGAGGACCTTGAGCAGGTAGGCCTCATCCCAGCCGGCCGTGAGGCGTTTGGCCTTGACCCCGACCTTGGCGCTGCGCTCCTGGCGCAGGAGGTTGAGGGCGA
>JBOGUE010000251.1:0-9702 GCA_050695955.1 Thermomicrobiales bacterium
GCGTAGCGCCGTCCAGCCGGCGACGGCGAAGACCGCGACCATCGCGACCGCCGTGAGCCCGCTGATCCAGAGGCCGATCCGAAGGGAACGCGGCTCGTACCGCATCTCCACTTCGTGCGTTCCTGCCGGGATGGTCAGGCCCCGAAGCGCGTGATTCGTCGGCACGACCTCCGCCGGTTCGCCGTCCACATAGGCCCGCCAGCCATCGTTGTAGATCTCGCTGACGACCAGGAAGCCCGACGCGTCGGTCTCCGTCTCAATCGTCAGCGCGTCCGGTGCGTAAGCCGTCACGCGGGCGCTGCCGGAAGCACCCGCCTGCGCTGCGACCGCCGGCACGTCTCCTTCCACCAGCGCGGTTACACGAGGATCGACCGTGCCGTTCGCCAGCAACGGCAGCGCCTCGCCGCGCTCGACCGAGAGGACGTCGTGGACGATCCAGGCATGAGGGAGGGCATCGGCGTTCTCGTAGACGATCACGTGCTCGTTGCGAAAGACCTCGCGCCGACCTGCCGTCAAGGCGACCACATCTTCTCGGTCCGGCGGCAAACTCGCGTCGATCAGGATGTAGCGCACGTTCAGCAGATGGAGCAGCGGTGATTCGACGCCGTTTGGACGAAGCTCGGCCACGTGGTAATTCTGGATCTCGCCATTCAGCGCGGTGACGTACTCGACGTAACGTTTGAGCTGGAGCGGGTTGTACCCCTGGATGTGGTAGACGCCGAGCGGAATGGCGCGGGCATTGACGAGGATCGCCTGCACATTCGGCTCTCGCCGCCGGTCCATATAGGTACGCGGCCGCGGCCCGCCGTCGGGATGCCCTCGCCCGCCGTAGCCGACGTAGCGGAACGGCTCGGCGCCGTCCTGTTGCGCCTGCAGGAACTCGCCCGCGCCACCGGGGTCTGATTCGGCGATGTTGACGTCGATCGAGCGCTCGAACGGCGGCGTCGACGTCCAGTATGCTCGCCAAACTGACTCCGGCGGACGCCCAGTCGCGGAAAGCAGCAAATCCTCACCTGCCGGGTGCATGAACGCGACGGCGAGAATCAGCACCGGCGCCACACGCGCCACACGCCCAATCAAGGAGCGGGGCGAATTGTCAGGCGGTGCGCCAACGGCCAGCGCGACGAGCGCGGTGACCGCTGCCGCCGCCATGAAGGGCGGCCAGCCGATTTCCCGCTCGCCGCGTTCGACCCACAGCATCGTCAGCACGATCACCGGCAATGGCAGGAAAACGAACGGCAAGAGGTGTCGCCTGTCGGCCAGTCCGCGCAACGATTCGACGGTCCCCCCCGCCAACATTGCCGGTCCGATCATGACGACCGCTGTGACTTGGTGCTGGCTATGCTCGTGCAACGACTGAAAGCGTGGGATCAGGTAGAAGAGTTCGTGCAACAACGTCGTCTCTTGTGTCAGCGCATAGACGACGAAGGTCAGCCCCGCAAAATAGGGTGCGGCGAAGCGTCGCCGAGCCAAGAAGGGCGCCAGGAGCGCCAACACAAGCGCCGCCCCGCCCGGCGCCACGTCGCGCTGGTGATAGCTGTTTCCGAGGATCTCGTAGAGGAGGATGTCGAGTGTGTAGGGCGCCGCCTTGTGCGGCTGGCCAAGGGCGTCGTAGTCGCCACCAGCCAGATTCGTCGCCGCATTGACGTCGAGCCGAAGCAGGATACCGGCCGCGCCGAGCGCAATCCCAAGCCCCACGACCGTGATTCCCGTCGCGAGGCCGGCGATGAGCCGTGCCTGCACGGGGCGCCCGCCAGTTGGCGGCGAAATCAACGCCCGAAAACCGAGATACGACACCACCACCAGCAGGCCGTTGACGATTCCCTGTCCCATCCAGCCCGCCATCATCTGACTGATGGCGAAGCCGCACAGGCACCACGGGACCAGACGCTCCCGCCAGCTTCCCGCCCGCAGTGCTAGCTCGACCCCGAGCAGGGCGAGCGGCAGCCAGGCCGCAAGCTGTGCCCGCACCGTGCAGCAGTAGGTGTCGTGGTGTAGGAAAGGACCAAACGCAAAGACGACGGCCGCCACCAAACTCGCGATTGGACCCAATCGCAGCACGCGGGCGAAGGCGTACGTCGAAAACGCCGCGACCGCTAACTGCATCACGACCATCGCCTTGAAGGCCGTCAAGACCGGCAGCAACGGAAAGAAAAGCATCGCTGGCAAATACATCCAACCCGACTCGGGATCGCCGGCAAAGGGGGTTCCGCTAAAGAGGTACGGGTTCCACCCCGGAATGTCGAAATCCCGCAGCCTCTCGCCGAGATGACCGTACCAGGGCAGGAAGAACGCCAGCAGATCGTGGCGTGCAAGCCAGAGATCGACGGTAAGGCGATTCCAGGAGTGGACCGCGATTATCAGCGCCAGCACCGCTACCGCGATGACGTCGCTGCGATGTGCGCTCCGGCGAGAAGCGTTGGGTGTGGCTGAAAGATCGCCCGTCATTGCCAACCGGCTGCGAATCGCGTGCTAAGCTTTCGCATTCTTGATCGCATGGGCATTGGCGTGGGGGAGGAATGGCAATCGTGGCGACTGATGTGGCTCTGGCGGTGAAGGATTACACCTTGCTGATCGACGGCAAGAGCGTGCCGGCGGCGAGCGGCGCCACCTTCGAAACGGTCAGCCCGACGACAAACCAGCCGATTGGACGGATCGCCAAGGCGGGCGCCGAGGACGCCGCGCGCGCCGTCGTCGCCGCGCGGCGCGCGTTCGACGAGGGGCCGTGGAGTCGCTGGACCCCGCTTGAACGCTCCCGCGCCCTGCACCGCGTCGCCACCCTCCTGCGCGATCGGAACGACGAGATCGCGACGATCGAAACGATGAACTGCGGCAAGATCATCGTCGAGTCGCGCGGCGACGTCACCGCCTCCGCCAACTGTTTCGAATACTACGGCAACCTCGCTACCCAGATCTGGGGCGAGCAGATTCCGATGAACGGGCCGCTCCTAGACTATACCTTGCGGGAACCGGTCGGCGTTTGCGCCCAAATCGTGCCATGGAACTTCCCGCTGTTGATGGCCGCCTGGAAGATCGCGCCGGCCCTTTCCGCCGGCAACACCGTCATCTTGAAACCGGCGAGCGTGACGCCGATCACCGCCATCCTGCTCGGCGAGATCATCCGCGAGTCCGGCGTGCCAGACGGTGTGGTCAACATCGTCACCGGACCGGGCGCGGAGGTGGGCGAGGCGCTTGTGGCCAGCCCGCTCGTCGACAAAGTCGCCTTCACCGGCGAGACCTCGACCGGCCGCCGCATCATGGAACTCGCGGCCGCGACAATCAAGAAAGTCTCTCTTGAGCTTGGTGGCAAAAGCCCCAACATTGTCTTTCCCGATGCCGACCTCGACGAGGCCATCAACGGCTCCCTCTTTGCCATCTACACCAACGCTGGCCAGCGCTGCACCGCCCGCACCCGCCTCTTCCTGCACAAAGACATTCACGACGACTTCCTCGCTCGATTCGTCGAGAAGGCCCGGCAGATCCGTATCGGTGACCCGTTGGAGCACGAAACGCAGATGGGTCCGGTCGTTTCCCCGAGCCAGGAGCGGAAGATCCTCACCTATTGCGCGATGGCGCGGGACGACGGGGCCGAGTTACTCGCAGGCGGACGAAAAGTCACGAACGACGAGTTCGAATCCGGCAACTTCGTCGAGCCGACCGTATTTGGCGGCGTGCGATCCGACATGCGTTTGGCGCAAGAAGAGGTCTTTGGTCCGGTGCTGGCCGTCATTTCGTTCGCGTCGGACGACGAGGTCGTGCGTATGGCCAACAGCACGATCTACGGCCTCGCGGCGACCCTCTGGACCCGCGACCTGAAGCGAGCGCACACGATGGCCCGTCGCCTCCAAGCCGGCAATATCAGCATCAACTACCCGACGGTCAATCCGCCCGAGGCTCCATTCGGCGGCTACAAGCAGTCTGGCCTCGGCCGCGAGCTCAGCCGCCACGCCCTCGATCTCTACACCCAGGTCAAAAACGTCGTCGTCAACCTCAACCCCGAACCCTTCGACTGGTACGGCCGCTGGCCCGAGGCGCCAACGTCTTAAGGTCGCAAACGGCTGCCGTGTCAGTCGATCACCACCACTTCGTGATCTCTGATTGACGCGACTTCGAAAGAGACCCATTCGTCGGCAACGGTCGCTGGTGTGTTGGCATTGGCGACCAACAACCGCGCATGCTCCGCGCGGATGCCGTCCGGCACACGTACCCGCACCTGCAGCGGCCCGACGGCTATTAATTCGTAAACGGGCGCGCGCCATGTGCCTACGTTGGTGAGATTGACCAGATGCAGGACGAGTCTTCCGGGCTGGCGGTAAAGGTGGCAATCGATGAAGCCAGAACCGGTGACGACCAGCGGAATGCTCTCGCCGGCGGTCCAGTGGACGAGATTCGCGAGCACGGCTGCATGATCCGGGAGATAGTCCCGGCCGAAGCAGCGATCGAGGTCCGCGGCGAGGTAGGCGACGCGGCCCTGGCCGGGTGCCTCGTTGATCACCAATGCGGGAACGTCGCTCTGCGGTTGGCGCATCCAGGAAGTCTCTGGCGGATAGATCGGAAACGATGGGACATAAGTCACCGGTGCCATCGTTCCCGCTTCCGCGTGGACGACTTCTAGCCGCCCGCCGAACGGCAGGATGTCGGTCTCGTCTAATCCGCGAAGGGCCGGGTGGCGCTCCCCAGAGACCGGCGGCTCGCTCCCCATACGAGGGCCGTCGGCGCTGCTGCGCAGGCTCGGCGCCAGCCGCAAATACGTGTGCCTCGCCCAGTCGTCCCAGCTCGGCTCGGCGGCGCCCATTGAGCCATGGTGGACTCCGGTCGCGTGCGCGCCGAAGAGGTCGGCGAGTGCGAAGTCGGGTCGCGGGTCGCCCCACTCATCGTACCGGCTCGTTTCGCCCGTCGAGAGCAGACCGCCGCCCCGCTCGACGAAGCGGCGGACGTTCGCGCAGTGTGCATCGGACATCGCCCCCAGGTTGGGCAGGATCAAGGTTGCGAGATCGTGGGCTTCGGCATCGCGCTCAATGTGATCGGCGTGCACCGGCAGGTAGGGGATGCGGGCGCGAAGCAGCGCCTCCGTCACGCCGCGCGCCGGCAGCGCAACCCGCTCTTCGGCGGAGTCGCGGCCGTAGAAGTCGACGTTGTCTTGCGTCCAAACGACGCCGACCGTCGCCACCGGGCGGCGCTGCACGAGGTACTCCTGGTGCGATTCGTGCCAGCGAAAGAGCGGTTCGGCCGTGCGGTGCTGGCGGCGGTCCTCGTGATAGGCGCCGATGTGATGCCACCAGGGCTGGATGCCACCGGCGACCCCGTCCAATGCCCAAAGCCGCGCCTCCGGCTCGGGTTTGCTGGCCAGTCGAAAGGCCGGCTGACCAGCCCCGTACATCGCCATGCTCTCCGGGATGAGCTTTTCCCAGCCAAGCAGGCCGTGGATCAGTTTGCCCATCTCGCCGTTGGCCTGAAACCCCCGCGCGTTACTCCGCGCCTGAGAGTCAAGTAGCATGATCTCGGTCCGCTCGCAGATGGACTGAAAGTCGCGAAACCGGGCGCTTTGGGCAAGCAAATCGCCACCGTTCATGCCGATCCAGATGCAGGTCGGGCCTCCAGCGTCTTTGGTCACCCGGTTGTTTAGCTCCCAAATCCGGATCCGCCGCTCGTAGCTCCAACGGATCCACCGGCGGTAGGCTTGACTGTCCCAGTCATGGCTGCACGGGAGAGGCAAACCGGTGGCGTCGCGGAACGCCCGCTGGCAGTTGACACAAGAGCAGATCCGCGCCCGTTCAAGCCCGCTCCAGCTATTGTCCGTCACGCCGTCCGGCTGGTAGCGCTGGATAATCTCGCGCAAAACATCGGCCAAGAACTCGTCATAATACGGACTGTTGATGCACGCGACGTAGCGGTCGCCCGCTCGATAGGGACGACCCTCGGCATCGACGGCGAACCAATCGGGATGCTCGACATAGAACCGCTCGTCGGCACGGTTTGAGTCCATGCGCGCCAGCACCGCCAGCCCATCCTCACGCGCGGCGGAGACAATCTCGCCGAAGAAATCGCGTTCCCCGAGATGCGAGGCGCGATGATGGAGAGGAAACCGGCTCGGGTAGTATGCGACGATACCACCGGCGTTGACGATCACACCCTGAATGCGCGTCCGGTGCCAGTGCCTGCGCCACCAAGTGCCGTCATAGCGGATCGGATCGATTTCGGTCAGGTTGGTTTGACCCCAGCGATAGCAGCGCTGGTACCAGGGCTTGGCCGCCCGCGTGTCGGCCTCCATCAGCGTGTTCCTTTCCTCACTCCTCGCCACCATGAGCGCCTTGCTTGCTGTGCAATACCTGGGCGGTCCGTTATCCCAACTCTCGCAGCGCGTCACTCGCGCCCGACAAGATGTCGAGCCGCATCTCGGAGTATTTGCGGCTGAGGACGACGCCCTGCGCCCCACCGGCAAACGCCGCGAGCACGGCAGCTTTGACTCCTGCGCGGGTGCATTGGGTCACGTCGATCGCCGGGGCATCGGCAGCGGTGTTGTCGACGTTCCCTCCGGGTTTGCGTCCGCTCCCGGTCTGCAACGCGCGTACGGGAATGTCGAGGTCGATGCCGGGGTAGATCTGGCACCGCCCATCGACCGCGGCCACCGCGCGGGCCGTCTCGCGGCGGACATACTCGGACGAGAATCCGGTCGTCGGCAGCTCCTCGTACGGAACCTCGTCGAGTTGGAGCAACTTGAGCATAAGCGGGTAGACCTCGGCCGGCGTCGCATCCGCAAAGAGACCCTGGCAGATGTTTGCGATCCACAAGTGGAACCGCGGTCCGGCGCAGTTGTTGTAGGCGACCACCTTGATGAAGTCCGAGAACCGGCTCATCTCCTCGTAGTCCTGATCAGCTCGGTAGAAGGGGCTGAAGGAGATGTTGTGATAGACGTGCCATCCCACCTGGATCTCCGGCTTGCACGCTTTGGCGACGCCGTAGATGTCGCGGTAGAGCTGACGCTGGCTCTCGGTCCAGAGCGTCTGCCAGGCCAGCAGCTCGGGATACTCCAGCAAGAGGCGCCAAAAGGCGACGAAGGCGCCGTCGACCGGGCGGTCACCCGCGGCCACCCTCTCGTTCCACGCGATCGCGGCGCGGTACCCTTCCTGGGCGCGGCGCACGTCGATACCACGATCGCGGGCGATCGCCTGGCAGTGCGGGCAGAAGCAGGTGACCGTGTTGGCACTCGCCGGTCCCTGCATAAGGAGATTCAGCGGCCCGGGCCGCTCCGAACACCAGGCGATGCCGTCGAGGTCGTAGCTCTTGGCATAGTCCTCGACGATGCTGAGATGCCACGTCCGATAGTCCGGGTTGTTGAAGCAGAAGCGAAGCACCGGGCGTCCCCAGGCGTCGACTTCGAGACATTTCGGGAAGTTGGGATAGCGGCGCAACTCCGGCCAGTTGCTGCTCTCCTCGATCCAGGCGACGCTCTGCATACCGCGTGCTTTGGCCTCAGGCAAGACCGTGGCGAAGAGGTCAAAATCAGGATGCTCGGGGGCACGCCCCGCGGCGCCCAGCATCGTGCCGCCGTAGTACGCGGGATGGACCGTGGCGTAGTTGCCGCCAACCCAGTCGCGGTCATACTCCTGCACTCCGTGATCGGGCAGCGGAAATCCCGGCAACTGGCGCCCACCGGTGCCGCGGGTCCAGGTTGGGGTCGCCAGGAAGAGGGCATTGACGCCGCCCCGCTCTTGAAACGTGTCGAGCACCGCCGCCACGCCCTCGTCGACGAACGAGACCGCGCCGACCTGTATTGCAACATAGCGCTCCGCCACTCTTCCCTCCCTTTTTGTGCGTACGCCTGTGGTGCGGTTACCCAGCCTATCCTTTGAGCCCGGTCAAGGCGATCCCGCGGATGAAATACCGCTGCGAGCTGATGAAAATCAGGATCACCGGCATGATCGTGATCGTTGCCGCGGCCATGAGCAGGGTCGTTTCCGTGAAGTACTCCCCGCGGTAGAGGGCCAACGCGACCGGCAACGTTTGCTTCTCGATGGAGTTGATGAAGATCAGCGGCCCGAAGAGGTCATTCCAGGAATCGAGGAAGGTGAAGACGCCCACTGCCGCCAATCCGGGTTTGACCTGCGGCAGCATGATCCGCCAATAGATCTCGAATGTGGATGCCCCGTCGATCCTGGCGGCGTCTTCCAGATCCTTTGGCAAACTTTTGAAGAATTGCCTGAGGAGAAAGGTGCCGACGACCGGCGTCATCACCCGCGGTACCCAGAGCGGGAAGTGGGTGTCGATCCAGCCGATCTCTCGGTAGAGGATGTATTGGGGGATGAGGTACACGATGCCGGGGATCATCGCGGTCGACAAAAGGAGCGAAAACGCCAGATCGCGTCCTAAGAATTCGAGGCGCGCGAACCCGAAGGCGGCCAGCGACGAGACCACCAGCAAGCCGACGACGTTGAGCGCGGCGAGGTAGGCGCTGTTCCAGATGAATGGCCGAATCGTGTGAAAAGTCTCGACGTAATTGTCCCATTGCGGGCGCTCCGGCAAGAGCGTCTGGCTGACACTCATGAGCTCCGATTCCTCCTTGAGCGACGTGCCGACCATCCAAACGAGGGGCAGGGCAAACGCTGCCGCGATCACGGCCATCGTCACAAACAGCCCGATATTGAGGGCGAGCTGCCCTACCCGGTTGCGCGCCGGCGCGGAGCGGTCGGATTCAGTCAACGAACGCGCCATGGAAGTCGTCTGGTTCACGAGGAGCGCTCCTTGCCGCGTCGGCTTGCCGCTAGCCATAGAAGACCCACCGCTTTTGCAGCTTCCATTGGACGAACGTGATCGCCGCGATCATGGCAAAGAGCACCCACGCCATCGCGGAGGCGTAGCCCATCCGGCCGAAGGAGAAGGCGTTCTCGTAGAGGTAGTAGATATAGACACTGGTGGCGTTGGCCGGACCGCCCTGTGTCATCACGTAGATGATGCCGAAGACCTGGAACGACGAGATGAACTGCGTGATCAGCAAAAAGAAGAGCGTCGGGGTGAGGAGCGGCAGCGTGACGTCACGAAACCGATTCCAACTCCGCGAGCCATCGACCTTGGCCGCGTCGTAGAGGTCTTCCGGGATGCCTTGGAGCCCCGCGAGCAGGATCACCATCGGATACCCGACCCCCTGCCAGACGCTGACGAGTATGACGGCAGGCATGGCATAGCGGAGCTCCGACAGCCAGGCGTGACCTTCGATCCCGACGACCGAGAGCAGATCGTTGAGCGCGCCGTTCTCCGGTCGATAGATCCAGAACCAGACGACGGAGACGGCGACCACGTTGGAAATCGCGGGGATGAAGTAGGTCGTCCGAAAGAAGCTGATCCCTCGCATCTGCCGGTTGCAAAGCAGGGCCAGCCCCAGCGCGACCAGGATCGTCAGCGGGATGTGGCCCGCCACGAAGAAGAGCGTGTTGCGCATCGTCGTACGAAAGTGCGGGTCGTCGGCGACGAGCTTTGTGTAATTGTCGATGCCGATGAACTCGGGCGACCTCAGGCCGTCCCATCGGGTCAACGAGGCGTAGAGCGAGACCAGAATGGGCACAAACTGAAACGCCAAGATCCCCAGGATGACGGGACCGATGAAGAGCCAGCCTTCGAGATGCCTTCGCCACTTCAGCGACGACGTCCGCATGGTCCGGTGCTGCGCGGCGACTTTGACTGCCATCTGCCCTGCCCGGTGTCGGG
>JBOGUE010000252.1:0-1888 GCA_050695955.1 Thermomicrobiales bacterium
CTCCGGCGAGATCTTGTCGCTGTAGATGAAGTCCACCAGGCGCTGCATCGAGTCGACGCCGGCGCTCCCCTCGTCCAGCGCCACGTTCATCTCGTCGTCGACCAGCTCGCCACCATAGCCCCAAAGGTATTCGAGCCAGCTAATCATGCCGCCCTCGGTCTGCGCGGCCTGGAAGATGAATCCGTTGATATCGGCGGTCTGCAACTGCTGGCAGGCGGCAAGCAGCTCGTCGTAGCTCCGCGGTGGCGCGAGGCCGCCGCCGTCAAGCAGATCCTTCCGGTAGAACAGGCCGGGGCCGTTGTTGTACCAGGGCACGGCGTAGAGTTGGTCGTCGTAGGTCGCGCCTTCGATGGTGCCGGCGTAGAAGGCGCTCCGCTCCTCGGCCGGCAGCAACTCTTCCACCGGCACCGTCCACCCGGCCGCCGCGAACTCCGGCACGAAGGGCACGTCCATCGAGACGATGTCGGCAGAGGAGTCCTGCGCGGTCGCAATCGTCACGAACTTGTCGTGCAGGTCCGTGGTCGTCGCGCCCTGCTCCTGGTAGCTGATCTCGATGGAGGGGTGCTCGGCGTTGAAGGCCTCGACCTGCTGGGGCGAGAAGCCGGTCGTGTCGCGCGAGGCGAACCAATTGACCGTCACCTTCTCCTGGGCGGCAACGCGCCGGGCCCTCGGCATCGCCGCCGCCACGGTCGGGATCGAAAGACCGAGTAAACCCGCCCGCTTGATCGCCGTGCGGCGGGAGTATCGCAGCCCGCGGGCCTCGTCGAGAAACTGGTTGAGACGTTCGTCGCTCATCCGATGTCCTCCTTGACACGCGAGGCGCCAGGCCACCTGCTGGCCGGCGTCCACTGGTTCGCCATCCCCGGCGTCGTGGCCGAGGACGTCGGCCGCTCCTGGGTTCAGAGTCCAGATCCGGGACGCGGGAACGTGCGCCCCCGCCACCTCCTGCATGCTGACCATCGGCGCGTCGGTCGCCGCATTATCCACCGTAGGTGAGCGCCTACGGTACGTGCGTGGCCGATTGCTTGTCAACTCAGATCGTTCAACGCCGAACGCCGAACGCCGAACGCGATGGTACAGTGTGCGCGAGGAAACGCACGCGAATCGGAGGAAACACCGTGGAGATTGCCGGAACAGCCGAGATCCGGGAGAACGCGACGGTCCGCGCGACCGCCGGCGCGTTCGAGCGGCTGCGCATCCTGACCACCTACCGCACGATTGCCATGGTCGGTCTCTCGGCCGACGAAATGCGGCCGAGCGCCTTCGCCGCCATCTACATGCTGAGCGAGGGGTACGACGTCATCCCCGTCAACCCCCGCTACGCCGGCCAAACCATCTTCGGCCAGCCGGTCTATGCCTCGCTTTCCGCCATCCCCCGCCCGGTCGAAATCGTCGACGTCTTCCGCCGCCCTGCCGAAACCCCGGCCGTCGCCGAGGAGGCAGTTACCATCGGCGCGAAGGCCCTCTGGCTCCAACTCGGCGTCATCAACGACGAGGCGGGCCGCATCGCCCGCGCCGCCGGCCTCGAGTTCGTGCAGGACCGCTGCGTCAAGATCGAGCACGCCCGCTTCTTCGGCGGCCTCAACCTCGTCGGCATGAACACCGGCGTCATCACCGCCCGCCGGCAAGTGGGGTAACATGCTGATGGGCACGCTCATCCCTTAAAGAAGACAGGATGGGGAGTTCCGACGAGTGAGCGAAGGGCGTATTTTCTACCGAATCATTCGAGATGCAGTGCCTACGCAAGACGATTTCAAGTCACACAAAGAACTCGGCAGGCCGCTACGGGACGAATCAAACCGTCGTTTATGGGAACGAGGCGTTTCGGTGTATGACAATATCGATGCAGCAATACGAACCGCACGGCGCTATCCAGGCATCGGCTCGT
>JBOGUE010000253.1:0-3502 GCA_050695955.1 Thermomicrobiales bacterium
CGCTCGACGACGCTGGTTACGACGGGTGGGCGAGCCTGGAATATCGTCCGCACGGCCCTACGGAAGGGTCGCTGGATTGGCTGCGGGAGTGGGGATACTGGACGTAGGACGGAAGGCGGAAGGCGGAAGGCGGAAGGCGGGTACCAGCGCAGTTTCCGCCTTCCGCCTTCCGCCTTCCGTCCTACGTCCAGTATCCCCACTCCCGCAGCCAATCCAGCGACCCTTCCGTAGGGCCGTGCGGACGATATTCCAGGCTCACCCACCCGTCGTAACCAGCGTCGTCGAGCGCTTGCAGGACAAAGGGATAGTTGATCTCGCCGGTTCCCGGCTGGTGGCGTTGCGGGCTGTCGGCAATCTGGACATGCCCGATCCGGCCGATCTCGCGCTCGATCGTCGCCGACAGGTTCCCCTCCATCCGTTGCTGGTGATAGACGTCGAACTGCAACCGCAGGTTGGGATGACCGACGCGCTCGATGATCTCCAGCCCGTGCGTCGTCGTGCCGACAAGAAAACCAGGCGAGTCGATCGTGTTCAGAGGCTCGATCAATTGGACGACACCTGCTTGCTCGGCCTGCTCCGCCGCATAGGCAAGGTTGTCGCACAGCGTGTCGATCTGGGCGTCAACCGGCACATCTGCCAGTGTGAGGCCGGCGAGGCAATTGAGGCGAGGGCAACCGAGCGTCGCGGCGATCTCCAGTGCTCGCGCCACGCCGTCCCGGAACTCCGGGACACGCGCCGGGTTATTGGCGATGCCTCGTTCGCCCTTTGCAAAGTCGCCGGCCGGCAAGTTGAACAGCACCTGTTCGAGCCCGTTGCGCGTTACCGCCTCCTTGACCGCCGGCACGTCCTCCGCATACGGGAAGAGGAACTCGACCGCCTTGAAACCCGCTTGGGCAGCCCGGTCGAAGCGCTCGATGAAAGGATATTCAGTAAAGAGCATCGAGAGATTGGCGGCAAACCGCGGCATATGCGCTCCATTTGAACAGTGAGGCGGCGCGAGGCCGCCGCCCACCCCGGCAGTCCGACGACGGCGGCCATCCTAGATGCGCTTCCCCCGCCGGTCAACGGTCACCCGGCCAAATCGTTGTGTGACGGGAAAAGGCCCACGTACAATGGGCCGGCCCCGGCATCGCCGGATTCACGAGTCACAACTCGCGGTGGAACGCGTTCACCGCCGCGAAGGAGTGTTCCAACCAATGCCTCGATCCGCGACCATAAAGGTCCCCGCGCCTCCCGCGGCCAAGCAGACCGTCAGCGAAGGCGCGGCTACCGAGCGGGCGGCGCCAGCCCCGCTGACGCCGGAGGAACTTGCGGACCGGCTCGTGCCCTCCGATGCTCGCATCTCCCCGGATGGCCGCCACGTTGCTTTCACGGTCGCACCGGCCGGCCGAAAGGGCGAACACCCCGAGCAGGCGATTTGGCTCTCGCGCGACGGGGCGCCGGCCGAACCATTCACCAGCGGCATCGCCGGCGACGAGGCTCCCCGATGGTCGCCAGACGGTTCGAAGCTCCTCTTCCTCTCTGACCGCGCCGAACGAGGCACATGCCAGATCTACCTGATCTCGCTCACCGGCGGCGAGGCCCGCCCGCTCGGTGACCTTAAAGGCGAGCTCTCGGTTCCGGATTGGTCTCCGGACGGCACACGCATTGCCGTCCTGTGCAAGGAGCCGGAGACGCCAGAAGAAAAGAAACGCAAGGAAGACCGCGACGATGCCGTGGTCGTCGACTATACGCCGAAGCTGAACCGCCTCTGGGTCGTTGATGTCAACACGGGGAAGGCGCACTGCCTGACCCATGGCAAGCGACGAGCCTGGTCGTACGACTGGTCGCCGGACGGCACGCGCCTCGCGGTCGTGACGACCGACCAGCCGGACCTGAACGCCACGTGCGAGCCTGGCGATCTCTGGACCCTTCCCGCTACCGGCGGTCTCCCGGTCCACGTCGCGCACTTTCCGTCCTTCCTCTCTGCCCCTACTTTCGTCGAAACGGCCGGCGGTCTCCAGATCGCGGTACGGGCGAATGGCCACCGCGCCGACCCCGCGGACTCGGTCTGGACTGTCCCGGCGTCGGGTGGGAAACCGCGCAACCTTCTTCCGGGGTATCCCGGCAACGTCGATTCGCTGGCCGATCTGCCTGGCCGGCCGGGCGCCATCGCCGTGCGGATGGTCGAGGGCACCCACGCCAATCTCTACGCCTGCGACGTCGCGGCCGGCTCGCTGACCATTCTCTCGCCCGAGGGCATGCACGACGACGGCAGCGTGCTTAGCGGACCGTCGTTCTCGGCCGACGGTTCACGTCTGGCATTGATCTGGTCCGATGGCACGGCGGCGCCTGAGGTGTATGTTGCCAAGGCCGGTGACATTCCGACAGCCTTGACCAAACTCGGCGAGTCGCTGAGCGGACGGCTCGCGCCCGTGGAGCACGTCCGCTGGGAGAGCGACGGCGTCGAGATCGAAGGGCTCCTCACGCTGCCAATGAGCTACGAGGAAGGGGTGCGCTATCCCCTGATCATCGAGATTCACGGCGGGCCGAGCTGGCAGTGGGAAGACTACGCCTTCGTCGACTGGCACGACTGGGCGCAACTGATGGCCAGCCACGGCTACGCCGTCCTTGCGCCCAACCCACGAGGCAGCACCGGACGCGGCTCCACCTTCCAGCAACTGTTGCAAGATGACGTCGGCGGCGGCGAGGTGCGCGATCTGATCACCGGCACGCGGGCGATGGTCGCGCGCGGCATCGCCGATCCGGACCGGCTCGGCATCGGCGGCTGGAGCTGGGGCGGCTACCTGACGGCGATGACGATTACCCAAACGGACATCTTCAAAGCGGCAATGATGGGCGCCGGCCTCTCGAATATGGTCTCAGACCATGGCCAGGACGATATCCCGTCCGCCAACCTTTCCTACTACCCCGGACTCCCCTACCACCATCTGGATGCTTACTGGCTCAGCTCGCCAATCCGCCACGTTGTCAACGTTAAGACTCCGACGTTGATCCTGCACGGCGACGCCGACGCCCGCGTCCACCCGGCGCAAGGCATGGAGTGGTATCGGGCCTTGAAGAGCCTCGACGTGCCGGTCGAGTTTGTCCGCTACCCGCGTGAGGGCCACCCGATCAAGGAACGCCACCATCAGATCGACCTGATGCGCCGGTTGCTCGCATGGTACGACCGGTGGCTGAAAACATGACACGAGGAGCTTCGATGGTCACCCTGGGTTGCCTGCACGCGCACCATTCGAACATCGCCTATATCGACCAGATCCTGGCTCCGTGCGAAGTCTCGACCGTTCACTTCGTCGACCCCGGTCTGATGCGCCGGATCACGAACGACTCGGGCTTCGCCGGCAAGCAAGCCCTGACGCGAGTGCGCCAGCAACTCGAGTGGATGGCCTCCTGCGACGTAAACGCCATTCTGCTCACCTGCACCAACTACATCGCCGAGCTCGGCGAACAGCCGATCGCCCTCGACTTGCCGATCGTCAAGATCGACGAGCCCTTCTTC
>JBOGUE010000254.1:0-11181 GCA_050695955.1 Thermomicrobiales bacterium
CCGGAGCCGTTCCTGCGCTGGGCCGAGGGTGAGCGGTGGCTGGCGAGCCGGCGCGGACTCGTCTGGGCAGCGCGTGGCAGCGTCGTCGGATTCGGGGTAACGGCAGCGTTGAGTGCCGTCGGGGTGCTGGCGTTGCCGCTGTGGGCGCTCTTCCTTGCGGTCAACATCGTGATCAACCAGGCGGTCGGTCCGCGGGTGCGGGAGCTGGTTGCGGCACCGGCGGAGCACAAGGCGGCGTTGCTGGCGTACGCCGGGTTGTTGGAGACGGTCGGGACGGCGGACGTTTCGGCGGCGCTGCCGCGGCGGCTCCAGGAGCGCATCACGGCCGGCGGGCATCGCGCGCACGAACTGCTCGGGCGGCTTGCCTTGCTGACCCGCTTCTGGGTGCCGGCGTCGTCGCTGGGGCATTGGCCGTTCCAGGCGCTGTTCCTGTGGGACATCCATCTGCTCGACCGGTTGGAGTCGTGGCAGCGGGTCGCCGGCGGTCAGGCGCGGGACTGGTTGACCGCGCTGGGCGAGGCGGAGGGGTTGGTTGCCCTTGGCGCCGTGGCCCACGACCATCCAGAGTGGGTCTTCCCGGAAATCGACCCGGCGGCGGAGGTGATCGAGGCACGCGGCATCGGCCACCCGCTGCTCCCGGACGAGATTCGGGTCGTCAACGACGTGACGGTCGGACCGGCGGGCACGTTCCTGCTGGTGACCGGGTCGAACATGTCGGGCAAGAGCACACTGCTGCGTTCGATTGGAGTCAACGTCGTGCTGGCGGGGGCGGGAGGGCCGGTCTGCGCCGCCGCCTTGCGCCTGCCGCCCGTGTCCCTGTGGACGAGCGTGCGGGTGCAGGACTCGCTGGAACGTGGCGTCTCTTTTTTCATGGCCGAGTTGCAGCGATTGAAGCAGGTCGTCGATGTGGCGCGGGAACACCATTCGGACGATCCCCGCGTTCTCTACCTCCTCGACGAGATTTTGCAAGGGACGAACACTGCCGAACGGCAGATCGCCGCCCGGCGGATCATCCACTTCCTGGTCGATCGCGGCGCGCTGGGGGCGGTCTCGACGCACGACCTCGCGCTGGCCGAAGGGCCGGACCTTTCCCAGGTCGCCCGTCGGGTCCACTTCCGCGAGACGCTCCACGAGGACGGATCCGGCCCGCCGATGTCCTTCGACTACCACCTCCGCCCGGGATTGGCCACGTCGACCAATGCGCTGCGGCTGATGGATTTGGTGGGGTTGGACGTGGACTAGGCGTTAGGCGTTAGGCGCTAGGGGAACGACGGTCCCGATCGCAGAGGGGGATGCTCCTAACGCCTAACGCCTTCCGCCTACGTCTCCGGGGTTGCCTCGAAGAGCGACGGGTCGACGTGCAGGCCGGGTGGGCCGCAGGGGGATTCGTCGGGGAGGAGTGGGCGGAAGAGGACGGCATAGGTTTGGCCCTCGCTTTGCCAGGGGGCGAAAGACCCGGCATTTTCGAGCAGGGGCAGCAGGGCGGCGAGGTCGTCTCCGGTGAGCTCGGCGCAGCGGGCGCCTTCCATGCCATAGCCTTCGTATGGGTCGCCGAAGGAGCTGAGTGGCGCGGCGAGCGGCCAATCGACCGGGGGGACCGGTGTGAGGTCGTCGCCCGCGGTAACGGCGAAGGTTTCCGCCGCCACAACGACTTGAAGGCGGTCGATCTGGTAGGCGTCCTCGGGCTCGGCGATGGCTGATGCGGGGAGCCATTCGGCCAGGTTGATCATACGCTCGACGAATTTTGCGATCTTTTCGAGCTCGACTTGTTCCTCTTCGGTGGCGCTGGTGCTCTCGACAAAGCCGAGGGCGTAGGCGGCAACGACCGTAGTTTGACCATTGGCGTTGACGGTGATGGCGGTAGTTGGGGCGTCCGCCACATAGTCGTTGTCGTACTGGCGACCGCGGCCGATAAGGCCGGCGTCGTTTGCCTCGGCCAGGAGTTGTTGCAGGCCGTCCTCGGTCAGGCGCAGAACGCGTAGGTTCGGCAGGGCCGGGGGTGGGTAGATCTCAATCTGCGGGCCGAGGAAGAGAACGCGGCCATCGCCGTAGACCGAAAACTGCGGCGCCTCGGTGATGTGGAACTGGAGCGGCACGAAGCCACCGCCGACATGGATGCGGAGCACCAACTCGTCGGCGCCGGTCGGGTGCACAATCTCGCCCGTCGTCGCGGCCGGGGAGGCATCCTGCCGCGTGCCGCGTGCGATCCGGGGGCCGAGGGCGAGGCCGCCGAAGCCGGCAAACAGGCCAGTCAGTGCCGCCCGTCGGGTGAAGGTGGTATTCATCGTCGTTTGGTCCTCGTCGTTCGTGTTTGCGTGGGAGGGCGACCTGCCCTCCTCGAAGGGAACGACGCTGCTATCGCACGAATGGTTCCGCCGCAACGCGAAAATCTGGTAGGGGCGCCGCTAGCCGCGCCCGTCGCGCGAACGCGCGACAACGGATATCGGCCCGCGGCCGAAGCGTGCCTACGGCACGCGCGGAGTTGCGGCGCGGCAAGCAGCGCCCCTACAGTCGACCTGCTATCGCGCAAGCTCGGTCAGGAGGGCGCAGTAGGCCTTTGCGCCACGGTGGAGGTCTTCGACCCGGAACCATTCGTTCGGGGCGTGGATCTGCTGGCCGGGGAGGCTGAAGCCGAAGAAGATGAAGTCGGCGCCGAGCTCGCGTTGGAAGATCTCGGCGACGGGAACGGTGCCGCCGGAGCGCTCGATCAAGGGTGGACGGCCGTACATCTCCGCCAGCACCTTGCCCGCGGCGAGCAGGCCGGGGTGGTCGCGGCGGATGGAGAAGGGGTTGGCACGGCCTGGTAAAGGGGTGACGGTCGCGGTGACGCCTGCCGGGCAGCGTTGCTCGACGTGGCGGGCGATGAGCTGGACGACATCGGCTGGCTCTTGATCCGGAACGAGGCGGCAGGTGATCTTGGCGTGCGCTTCGCTGGGGGTCACGGTCTTGCTGCCGGCGCCCTGGAAGCCGCCCCAGATGCCGTTGAAGTCGAGGGTGGGGCGGGTCCACATCCGTTCGAGCGGGCTGTATCCCTGCTCGCCCCAGTAGGCGCTGACGCCGGCTTCTTCCTTGAAGGCGGCGTCCTGGAAGGGGTAGCCGTCGATCTCTTGCCGCTCCTCTGAAGTGAGGTCGCGGACCGTGTCGTAGAAGCCGTCGACGGCGACGCGGCCGTCGGGGGTGTGCAGGGTGGCGGCGAGCTGGATAAGCACCTGGACGGCGTTCGGCACGGTGGCGCCGTACATGCCGGAGTGGAGGTCGGTGCGGCTGGTGCGGACGTCGATCTGGCAGCCGCCGAGGCCCTTCGAGCCGACGGTGAGATTGGGGAGGTCGGTGCCGGACTGGAGGCCGTCGGCAGAGAGGACGATGTCGCAGGCGAAGCGTTCGCGGTCGGCGGCGATCACCTTCGGCACGGCCGGGCTGCCGATTTCTTCCTCGCCTTCGTAGAAGAAGACGACGTTGATCGGCGGCTGGCCGCTGGCGCGGGCGAGGGCCTCGACGGCGAGGATGGTGGAGAGGACGCCGCCCTTGTCGTCGGCGGGGCCGCGGGCGTAGATGCGGCCGTCGCGGATTTCGGGCTCGAAGGGCGGCGTTTGCCAGAGGTCGAGGGGGTCGGGCGGCTGGACGTCGTAGTGGGCGTAGATGAGGGCCGTCGGTTGGTTGTCGGAGACGTGCCAGCGGCCCCAGACGAGCGGCTTGTTCTCAGTCGGGATGATCTCGACTTCGGGTATGCCGGCCCGGCGCATGCGGGCAACCACCCACGCCGCGGCGCGCTCGATGTCGGCGTGGTGCTCGGGCAGGGCGCTGACGCTCGGGATACGGATGAAGTCAAGAAACTCGGCGAGGTGTTCGTCTTCCCGCGTCGCCAGCTCGTGTTCCCACGCTGGTTGATGGTCTGCCATATTCGTGTCGTTCCCCTTTTGCGAATGCGCTTCGAGTTTGGTTCGCTGGCGGGGGATGGTAGCACTCTGTCCGGCATTTCGAACGCGTCGAGGAATGACAGGCAAAGGGCTTGGATGGTGTGTTGGCTGGCTGGCTGGCTAGCTGGCTAGCTCGCGGCGTCGAAGCCGACGTCGAAGCGGTCGACGCCCGCCAGCGCGAGGAGGGCGACGATGACGACGAGCGCCAGGAGGAGCACCCCAACGCCGGAGACGACGATCAAGAGACGACCCATTTTCCTCTCCCACAGACTCGACAAACGGTTGCGCTAGAACGCCTGAACCAGGACCCGGCTGAGCAGGTTGAGCAGTATGAGGGCCACGATCGGCGAGATGTCGATCATGCCCAACCGGGGCACGACCTGCCGAATTGGGGCGATGATCGGCTCGGTGATGTCGTGCAGGATTTTGCCGACCGGCGAGCGCATGCCGGGATCGAACCAGGAGAGAAGCGCCCGGCCGATGATGGCGATGCTGAGGATGTTGATGAGCAGGGTGATGATGCCGATGAGGTTGTCTGACATGTGGTGCGTTCCTTCGCGCCGCGTGGGATTGCCGTGGCCGATGCCGGGCGGCGTCGCGCGGTCGTGGGAGGAAGTATATAGCCGTTAGGCGTTAGAGACACGACATAGCGCCTAACGCCTAACGCCTAACGGCTTCGACACGGTAGTAATCGGCGCCGGAGAGGGTGGCGCGGAGGGCGCGGCCGTCGACGATGGTGTCGAAGCGGATGCGCTCCGGTTGGCAGGGACCTTCGCCGGACTGGAAGGTGCCATCGGCGAGGGAAATGAGGGGTTGCTCGTCGTCGAAGCCGTCCGGCTCGAGCGGGAAGTCGAGCCAGAGGCGACCCCGCCGCGGGATGACGCGGAAGGTTGGCGCCCAGGGGTTGTGTGCGCGGTAGTGACCGGCGTAGGCGTCCCAGGCCGGAGGATAGTCCGGTGCGGTGCTCGCGGGCTCCCGCTCGGAGGCGTACCAATCGCCGCCGTGGGCGACGGCGACCACACGGCCGTCGTCGTTGCGCTCGAAGCGAAGGAGGAAGCGGGCGAAGGCGGGGTGGTTGACGGTGAAGGAATCGTCGCCGTAGGGCTCGAGGACGATGCCGTCGCCGCCGTACCGCAGTTCGAGCCGGGGGCCGTCCGCGACAAGCTCGATTGTCGTGTCGCCGGTGGAGAAGACGCCCGCGTAGCCGGCGGCGCCCTCGGTTTCGCGCGGGTCTTCGACTGCCGGCGAAGGCAGGGGGCGGTCGTGGATCGCGGCTTGGAACAACTCGAGCGCGGCGCGGGCGATGGCGACGGGGCTGCCTGGGCCGTTGATCATGGCGATAACGCCGATGCCGTCGTCGAGGTCGGCATAGTCCATGGCGAGGTAGCCGATCATGCCGCCGCCGTGCAGGTGCCAGGTGTGGCCGTCGACGAGACTCGTATAGATGCCGTAGCCATAGAAGCGTGATCCGGCGCTGCCGGGGATCTCGATGGCGCGCTGGGTGAACCGCGCGAACCCGGCCTCGTCGAGGATCGGCCCGCGCGGCCCCTGGCCGCGGTTGAGCAGCAGGCGGAGATAGACCGCCATGTCGCCCGCGGTGGCGGCGATACTGCCGTCGCCAGTGTCGGTCTCGATCCAGGGCGAGGGGACGAGCGGATCGTGGCGCTGGGGCGGGCGGTCGTCGTAGAGCGATTGGTAACCGACCGCCAGGCGTGCTCGGTCGTCGTGCGTGATGGCCGGGATCGAGGAGACCATGCCCAAGGGTTCGAGCAACCGTTCCTGAATGATATCGCCGTATCCCTGCCCGACGACCGCCTCGAGCACCAGACCCAGCGCCTTGAAGCCAAGGTTGGAGTAGTGGAACGCGGAACCGGGCGGGCAGGCGGCGCGCAGTTCGCGCAGCGCCCAGACCTGATACATCGCCTCGGGCGTGGCATCCATACCGGCGGTGATGCCGGCGGTGTGGCTCAGCAGGTGGTGCGGCGTGATCGGTTCGAACTCGGACGGGATATCGAACCAGGAGAGGTAGCGGCTGACCGGGGCGTGGACGTCGATCTGCCCGGCCTCGGCGAGTTGCACCAGTGCGATGCCGGTGAAGGACTTGCCGATCGAGCCGATCTCGAAGAGGGTGTCGGGTGTTACCGGGGTCTTTGCCGCGAGGTCGGCATAGCCGTAGGTCGCGGCGTGTAACGTCCGCTCGCGGTCGGTGATCGCCAGGGTCAGGCCCGGTGTGTTGTCGACCTGCATGCGCTGGCGGACGAACTGATCGAGGCGGGTGAGGGCTTTCTCGGTCTGTGTCAAACCGCAATACTCCGTCGTGGCGCCAATCCATGGGGCATCGAGGCAAGAGTCACAGTATGCATGATCGCTGGACGAATCATCGCATACGCATCGTGTGACGGGGGCGAGTTTCTGGACCCGGGCCAGGCCCTCGCCGCCGACGACGAGCGGGTCGTCGCGTTGACAATCACCACCTGGTGTTTGGCGACGGTGGGACCGCGTAGGCGGGGATTGGTGAGACGGTCGTCGCGGCTGCGCAACATACGTAGTCGACTGATTGCCAGCATATCCGGATATCTCCCGATGCATTGCGTCTCGTCTCGGCGCACGATGGGTTCAACGCCGGCGACACTACCGCCGGCCCGGCCCGGACCGTCGAGGAGGGATCATGGACCGGATCGCAACGGCGCCCGCCACCAGGCGCGGCTATCGTCCGTGCCCGCGGGGGCCGCCCGTCGCCGGCCCATGGTCGCGCGGGCATTGTCCCTTCATCGGTTTGATCGACGCGAACTAAGGAGACGAGCATGTTGTCCCATATTCGCAATCGCACCCGGCGCGGACCGGCGCTCCTGTTGGCCCTGGCCCTCCTGGCGTCGCTGGCGGTGGCGCCGATGGCCAGCGCCGATACCGGCACTGGCACAGTGAGTGTTACGGCGACCAACGTCGAGAGCGTCATCCTGGAAGTGGTGATCCACGACCCGACCTTCACCTTCGGGCAGATCTGCCCGCAGCCGGTCGCCGTTCCCTGCAACCCGGATCCGTCGGCCTACCACACGACGCAGGGCGACGCCGGATCGGGTCAAGGCGTCTGGTGGTACTTGGCGCCGACGGCGCCGAGCTTGGTCGAAGTGACGAGCAATCGGGCTTGGACCGGCACCGTCGCCGCCAGCGAGAACAGCGGCACCGGGGCGTCGTCGTCCCTGACGATCGCCTCCGGCGCGCTGCAATACAGCGGGAACACGAGCCTCACCCCGCCAATCGCCTACAACACGGCGAACGGAACGTTCACGACGCCGTTCACGGAGGCGGGCGCGGCGTGGCCGAATGCGACGGGCGGGGCGGCCGGCACGGAGAACTTCTACCACGTCTACTACCTGCGCAGTGATCTGACCGACACCGCGGGTTCGTTCAACTCGACCGTCACCTACACGGTGACAAACTAAGCGATGCGTGGGTATGCGGCCAGGCTGCTCCTGAGCCTCGCCGTTCTCGCGGGGGCCGCTGCTTCGGCGGCGGTCCCCGTCCGGGCGGACGTGGGCGTTAGCGTCGGGCCATCGTTGATCGAGTTGAAAGCGGACCCCGGCGGCGAAGGCCGGCAGGAATTGACGGTTACCAATAGCGGGGATGAGGCGTTCGAGGCCGCGGCGACCGTGGAAAGCTATCGCGGCGCGGACGGCGAGTTTTCGGCGGTCGATTGGGTCACGGTCGAGCCGGCGGCATTCCGGCTGGAGCCGGGGCAGCAGCAGAGGTTGACCGTCACCATCACGGTCCCACGCGACCTGGAGAGCGGCGGGCGCTACGCGATGGTGGCGATCACGCCGGGCGCGCAAGAGACCGAAGGGACCGGCGCCGCGGTGACCGGCAAGCTCGGGGTGCCGTTCTTGATCGCCGTCGACGGCGAGGGCAAGCTGACCGAGGAGGCGACCTTAGAGCGGTTCGCCCCGACCCTGGAGCCGGACGGGCGGATCGGCTTCCGGGCGCTGGTGCGGAACGAGGGCAACCTGCACGTCGTCGCCCAGGGCGCCGTCGAGATCAGCGACGGCGACGGCGACCCCTTCGGCCGCCTCGACATCCCGCGGACGACCTCCATCCTGCCGGGCAGCGTGCAGACGGTCATCGCCTTCGGCTCGCTGCCGTTGGACGCCGGCGGCGAATTTACGGCCGCGACCGAGATCGACTACGGCGGCAAGAAGCCGCTCAAGGCGGAGACTGCTTTCACGGTCGCGCCCTCGCTGGCCGTCGAGGGACTGGGCATCTGCGAGAACCTGGATCGGGGGCCGACGTTGCGGGCGACGCTCCGCAATGACGGCGATCTTGGGCTGGAGCCTGGCGTCGAGTTCGCGATCGAGGACGCCAGTGGGCAGCCTGTCCAGGGCACCGCGGCAACCCAACCGGCGTTCGTCTGGCCGGACGCGACGGCGGAGATAGCCGTCGACTTCCCGCAACGCTTGCTCAGCGGCGACTATGTGCTGATTGCACGGGCGCGGTATGGCATGGACGGGGAGATCGAGCAACGGTGGCCGTTCGCGATCGGCGGCACGGGCGAAAACGTGGCGCCGCTGTGCGGGGCTGGCTAGGCAGGGTGTGATTTCGATGTGCGGGATGATGCGGCGGCGATCCGGGGCGGACCTTGCCTTCCTCGTCTTGTTGGTTGCGCTCGCGCTGGCGGCAGTAACCGCCCCGGCCGGTTGGCAGGCAGTTCGCGCGCAGGATGCGGCTACGCCCATCGCCGTCGATCCGCTCGAAACCCCAGTGGCGCCGGCCGAGCCGACGGTTCCGCCGGCGCGCGAGCCCGCCCCGACCGTTGAAGCGTTGCCGACGGCGCTAGCGGATGAGGACGCCTCTGTTTCGGCGGCCGGCGATAACCCTCCACAGCCGGAGCTTTCGCTCCGGGTCGAGACGCCGGAGGTCACGTTCGGCACGGTTTCGGCTGACGGAGGAGTTGATCCGGTCGTGCCAGGCATCGTCAGCTATCCGGATGAGGGCGGGGCGTATTACGTCAAGACGAATGCCGTTCGCGTGACGGTAACCGGCGACGGGCCGTGGACCGGCGTCTGCTCCGCGACGGAAAACGGCGGCAGCGCGTCCGGCATCAGCGTGGCTGGAGGAGACCTCGCATGGCGGCTGGCCGGCACGGAGCAGTGGACGTCGTTCGCCGTGGGGGGCGCATCGGTCTGCTTCACCGGCGACGGCGGCGATGCGCAGACCTACCTCTTCGACCTTCGCCTGCGGGTGGAAGCGGCCGATGGCGCGGGGACGTTCGGTACCGTGCTCACCTTCCAGGTTGTGCCCTAAGGCGCATTGCTGATCAGGTGACCTCGATAGGAACGCGGGCGAGTCGCCGACCATCTGCTCCACCGATGACGGCGGTTGCGTGCGCCGCGCGGGGCTCAAAGACCCCGCGCTGGACTCCGCACTCCCATAAGCCGGCTGAAGACCGGCTGGACGAAGGCGGCGCCGGCAGCCTCCTTCAGGGGGCTTAGGGGAGGCAGCCCGCGGTCTTCAGCCGCGGGCGGAGCCGGCGACGGCAATCATCGGGAGCAACACATCCGCAACGCTCTCTCAGGCGAGCCGATTGCCCAACGCTGCCTATGGCGCGCGTTTCGCGAAGCGGATGGCGATCTCCTCGCTTTGCAGAATGCGGGAGGTTTGGCGCTGCTCGGCGTCGATGAGGGTGGCAGTGCAGCGAACGGTATACGATCCGTCTGGGAGTTCGGCGCCGGCATCCGCGCCGCTACCGATGCGGCGGATTTCGTAGGAGACGAGGTAGTCGTCGTTGGCTCCGACGTCAAGGACGTCCGTGTTCAGGCTGTTTGGCTCCGCGGATTGGCCGTTCTGGCGGACCGCGACCACCGGCAGCGGACCATCGTCGACGGTCCACCGCTCGCCGCCCGGCCGGTGGATGAGCATTTCCGGCGGCGGTGTCGGAATGGCGACCGGGAAGCCGTGCTCGTCCCGCACCTGGAACTGGACCATGGCGAAGGGATTCACCATGGAGAAGGCTTCGTCGCCGCCGTTCGTAAGGCCGACGCTCAGCACGAGGCCGCCGACTGTCGATTCCTGCTCGGTTTCGGCTTCGAGGTAGGCGGAGAGATCGGTGAGACGACCGGGGTCGGCGTCACGGCCGGGGATGTCGGCCAGATCGCGTCGCATAACAGGCACCTTTCATCGGGGCGGGGACGAACCGGCGACGACCTATGGGCACGCGGCGCAGGCTGCCCACTTCTTCTTCTTGGCGTGGCGACAAATCTTCTTGCGCATCGGCTCGGTGACCGTCTTTTCCGCCGTGTCGGTGGGGCCGCCGGAGGCGTGGTCGCCGGCGGCGCGCGTCAGAATCTCGGCGAGCCAGAGTGACTGCGCGTTGGCAATCTCCGCGATGTAGGTGGGATCGGCCTGGATGTCCTTGATTGCCTTGGACGATTTCATGCCGGCGGTATGGGGCACGGTGACCGCTTCGAGGTTGGCCGTGATGGCGGCTTCGACGGCTTTCAGCGCTGGCGCGAAGTGTTTGGCGTGGACCGCCTCATGCACCTTGACGGCCTTGAGGATGTACCACTTGTGACCGCCACCGTAGCCGAGTTTCTCCAGTGCGGTTGCCTGATCGCAGAAGTTCGTCGTCGAGGTGTTGCCGCTGGGGCCGGTGATCTCGGTCTGCCCGGCCAGGAGGCTCGCCTGCAACGAGTAGTGCCCCTTGAGCGACTTCACCTTCGGCGACCAGGTGCCAGCCGTCTTGTCGAGCTTGGCCGAGATCGAGGCGTCGACGCGCTCGGGGTAGGTTAAGCCGTAGTCACCGCCAAGCCCGATCGTCGCGGCGGCGCCGGATTTGACCGACGTGCTGACCTTGGCGAGCAGCCCGTCGTCCGGTCCGATCAGGGAGTTGTGGAGGGGCGCGGTCTGTTGCACCGAGACCGCTACGTGGTCCGCGCTCCGGTGGAGCGTAGGCGCTTTGGCCAGCTCCTCCTCCTGGTTGACGGTTTTGGCGAGATGTTCTTCGTTGTTGGCGGATTTGGCGAGTTCTTCTTCGTTGTCGACCGTCTTTGCTAGGGTGGCGGTCGAAGCCGGCACGGCTGCCCGCCGCTGGACGCGCGGCTCGAGCAAGCGCACGACTGTTTGGTTGCCGACCTTGCGCTGCATGGTGAGGATAGCGCCTGGTTTCAGCGCGACCGGGGAATCGAGCGCGAGCCGCTGAAGGTCCGCGGAGGCAGTGGCAGCCTGGGCCAGCAGCGGATCGTCCGCCTCGGCGACGCGTTGAGCGGGGAGCCGC
>JBOGUE010000255.1:0-4602 GCA_050695955.1 Thermomicrobiales bacterium
CCTCGTAGGCGTGCAGACCAGTGAAGGTGAGGCCCTCGGCGGCGAGGATGACGCGGACAAGGTCGAGCGCCGGCCGGCCGGGTTGGACGCCGCAGCGGCCCATCCCGGCGTCGACTTCGATCACGACGTTGAGATTGACGCGGTGTGTCCGGGCGGCAGCGGAGAGAGCGGCGACGTTGCGCGCATCGTCGACCGCCACCGTGATCGTGGCGCGGGTGGCAAGATGGCAAAGACGGTCGATCGCCTGGGGCGCGACGATCTGGTTGGCGACGAAGAGGTCGTCGATGCCGCCGTCGGCCATCGCCTCGGCCATGCCGACCTTAGCGCAGGTGATGCCGTGAGCGCCGGCCGCAATCTGCCGGCGGGCGACGGCCGGCGCCCGGTGCGTCTTAGCGTGCGGGCGGAGCCGGGCCGGGAGCGGTCGAAAAAACTCGGCCATGGCGGCGATGTTGGCATCGAGCGCGTCGAGATCGACCAGTGGCGCGGGAGTCGGCAGCTCCGCGAACTCACGACCGAGGAAGGGGTGGTCGGCCAGCGTATCCGCGAAGCGAGTTTGCGTCTGCACCATGGTTAGACCCTCTCGCATGGGATGACCGCCCGAGTCGCGCGGACTCGAAACAGCCTCCATTCTGTCCTGGATATTTGATGTCTGATGTCTTAACTCCAAGACGAGTCTAGCGGAGCGGCGGCCTCGCGTGCAACTCGTGACTCGCGTCAGAGTGCGCGTCAGGTATTTGGGTCGGCGCCTGCTTCTTCGTCGTCGTCGGGGAGGGACCAGCGGCGCAACTCCGCTCCCATCGGGCGCAGCCCGACATGCCGCGCCAGCGGCCGTCAGCTCCTCATGAACGCGGCCCGACGCGAATGGTCGAACCGGCCGCTGCCGCGGCATGTTGCCCTCTCGTCGCCCGGAGGGCGCGGGTCCCTCCCCGACGACGAAGCCGGAGTCAGTGTTGGGGATGTCAGACATCAGATATCTATCGGAACTCATGATATACTTGTCATGATTCGTGAGATCGCACGATTGACCGTGGCATCAGACGCGGGTCGCGTCCGAAAGAGATGGCAATGGCGCCAAGCGAGCAGAGCGGAACCGTCACCGAGATTGAGCGGCCGAAGCGCGGCCCGAAGTGGGAAGCTCCCTGGCAGGGCGATTTAGGGATCCTGCGCCACGCCTCCCCCCGCGAGGCGGTCAGCGACGCCATCCTCGGGCTGATCCGCGGCGGCGAACTGCGACCGGGAATGCGGTTGCCGTCCGAGCCGCAACTGGTGCAGATGACCGGGATCAGCCGCTCGTCGGTGCGGGAGGCGGTGCGTAGCCTGCAAACCATGGGCCTGCTCGAAGTGCGCCGCGGCCAGGGCACCTTCGTCCGCGGCATCGACTCCGAGAGCGTCACCGACGCCCAACTCCTCTTACTGTTGGATGATCACACGGTGCTCGAAAACCTGATCGAGGTCCGCTGCGCCCTCGAGCCGGTCATCGCCCGCGTCGCCGCCGAGCGCGCCACGGAGGAGGATGTCGCCGCCATCGGCGAGGCGCTGCACGCGATGAACTCGGCCCGTGGCATGAACGAGTGGCGGCCGGCCCACCTGGCCTTCCACAAAACGCTGGTCGATGCGACGCACAACATCATTTTGATGAAGATCTGGGGCTTGATTACGGTCTTCCTCAAGGACAGCCCGCTCGTCACCGGCTCCCTCCGGGTGACGATGCCGCACGTCCACATCGACCTCTTCGAGGCGATCAAGGCGCATGACGGAAATAAGGCCGCCGTCGCGATGACCGAGCATATTTCCGACATGCAACTCGCGCTCAACGAGTAGCGCCAAGCCGCGCCCCGCTCCCGTCAGGCGGTATCTCCCATCGATCCACCCTTGTCGCCGTTGCGACCGCCAGCGCGAACGGCGTGCCAGACAACCAATCGACACGACGGACCGCGGGCGTTTTGCCTCCGGCCACCGGCGCCAGGACGGTCACATAGAGCGCCGACTCCGCGACCCGGCGGCGCACCAGGACCGAGACCACATCGTCTGCCGGATTCCCGGGAGCGGTGGCGAGGAAGCGCTCGCCGTCGCCCGCGGGGAGGTACATTTCCAGCACAGCACCCGCGGACTGCCAGTGCAGCCGCGTCTCGCCGGATTCCCCCTGTCGCCGCACGTCGTCGAACCACTCGTAGCCGCACGGACCGGTCAGCGCCCCAGCGGCCGGCTCGGTCGCGGGCGAATCGTCCAACGCGCCGAGGCAGGGGAAAACCCAATCGATCTGCCGCGCGTGCGGGCAGCGCACGTGAGCGACGTCGAGACAGTAACCATCGCGCTGGAGCAGCGTGCGTCGCATCTCGACGCCGGCGTACGCCCCCTCTTCCCAGGTCACGGAACCGGTTGCCGTGATCGGATCGCCGTCCGCGTCGTACCGCTCGATGCGAGCCGCGGCGCTCGGCTGGGAGACGCCGTCGATCACCACCGTGGCGTGGCTGGCGCTCTGCCGGTACCAGGAGTCGTTGAGGGCGATACCGTATCCTGCTGTGCCGGGGTCGGCCACGAACCGCGCGCCGTGGGCGAAGAGTTGCAGGGCGAGCTGGTCCGGGTGGCCATGCCCGCCGCCATCAGGGGACGCTTTCAGCGCCAAATACGTCTGTCGCGCCGCTGGCTCTCCCGCGCGCAGCACGGCCAATCCGGCCGCGGCGGCAGCGTGTCGATCGGGTGTTGGTTCCGGGACGGCGGGGATCGCCGTCGCGCCGTCGAGCAGCGCCTCAAAAGCACTACGGGGGCGGATCGTCGCGTTCTGGTTCAGCACCCAGGCGAAGGCAGGGTCACCGAACCAGCCATAGGCCGTTTCGTAGAATCCGGCCGCGTCCGGGATACCGTGTCCGACCTCACCCACCAGGCCGATGTGATACCAGCAGTCGTGCAGCGCCGGCAGCGTCAGGTCGGGGAGGGCGAGGGCGAGCGGGGCCGCAAACATCCGCCGCAGCGCCTCGTCGCCGGCAAAGGGCCGCCCGCTCGCTCGCGGCGCCCGCGCCGTCCAGACCACCGCCGCCAGCGAGTAGTAGTGGTAGCTGAGCGACCCCTCCCACCAACTCCCGTCCGCGAGCAGGCCCTCGGCGAGTTGTTCGTCGACGCCGCGCGGACCGTGCAGGGTTTCGTGGAGTAGGTCGTCATCGTCGAGCGCCAGCGCCAAGGTCACGAGCGCCGCGTTGTTCCAGACGCGCACGTTGTGGATCCCGGGCCAGCGCACGCGATGCAGATGTTCGGCGGCCGGGCGCAGCAAGTCGTCGCGGATCGTGGCGTCCTGCCCTGCTTCATGATGGCCAGAGGTACGCAGCAGCGCGTGCGCCCAGGCCAGGCGGATGATCCAGACCGACTCGTCGAGGCCGCTCCAGGTGACGACGCCGGGATGGTTCGGGTGCGGCGTCGGTGGTGGCGGCATCGTGCGATAGCGCGCGGCGTAGCCGCGCAGGATGGATGCGGCGCGCGCCGCGTCGTCGCCCGCCGCCTCGTCGAGCGCCGCGTTGACGGCAAGTTTCAACGCCGCGTCACTGAGGAGGTCGTTCAGCGACCAGCGCCAGGCGCTGTCGAACGGCTCGCCAGTGAAGACTGCCTCATCAACCGGGCAGACGTGGCGGTGCGGCTCGTGCGGATCGAAGCGAAGCTGGACCGCGTGCGCTGGGCAAAAGAAGTCGTGGTAGTACCCGGCCTGCCGGTTTGGGTGCGGTGGCAGGTCGCCACGATACGGCGCAATCTGTTCGGCGAGGGCTTGGCGGGCGGCGGCGAAGTTGGGATGGCGCGCCCGGTGGCGCAGCGCCTCGATCCACTCAGCGGCAATCAGGGTCATGCGCGGTAAGCCTCCAGCGTGCGGTCGGCGATCCAGTCCCAATCGAACCGGCGGGCGCAGGCGAGCGCGGCGCGTCCGGCCTCGGCCAAATCGCGTTCGCGGATTGCGCGCAATGCCTCAGAGAGCGCGTCCGGCGCGGCCGGGTCGTAGAGAATACCGGCGTCGGGTGAAACTGTCTCCGGCAGGCAGCCGAGCGCGGGCGCGATCACCGGCCGACCCCAGGAGAGGGCCAGGATCAGCGTGCCGGAGGTCATTGTGGCGACGAAGGGGAGCGTGACGACGTCGGCGGCCTGCATGATCAGCGTCACGTCTTCGCTCGGCGCGCGAGGGTAGGTGCGAAGGACGACCCGCGGCATGGTGGCGGCGCGATCTCGCAGGCTGTCCAGGTAGGCGGCGTCCTTGCCGCCGCCGGAGATGAGCAGCCAGGCGTCATCCGTGGGTAGACCGGCGAAGGCGTCGAAGAGCGGCTCGATCCCCTTGTAGGGTTGCAGACTTCCGAAAAAGCCGTACGCGAAGGCATCGGCTGGCACGCCAAGCTGGGCGCGGGCGTCGTCCCGCGAAACCGTGCCCGGATAGACGTCGATGAAGTGGCCGTGCGGGACGACGAAGAGTCGATCCGAGCGGCCAAAGGTCTCGTTGATCGCGGTTGCCGCCACTGAACAATGGGCAATGATCGCGGTGCAAATCCGGCAGAGCGCCAATCGCCCCTCGTGGTCGAGCGCCTGGCGCCGGCGGTTGTGGGGATAGAGATTGTGCGCGGTCCAGACGAC
>JBOGUE010000256.1:0-10477 GCA_050695955.1 Thermomicrobiales bacterium
ACCCAGAGTGGCTATAGTAGAATTTCTCGGTCTCCTTCTTGCCGGTGACCTCGATCTTCTCAGCATTGATCACAATCACGAAATCGCCCATGTCCATGTGCGGCGCGAATGTCGGCTTGCGCTTTCCGCGCAACGTCTGCGCGATCGCGGTTGCCAGGCGACCGAGAGTCTTGCCCTGCGCGTCTACAACGTACCAGTCGCGCGTTGCCTCGCCGGCCTTCGGCGAATAGGTTCGTCGTTCCATCGTCGTCCTGCTCCCTGATCCCTGATCTCCGCCCTCGGCCTCAGCCTCGGCAGAAGCTTCCGTCCCATCTATCAAGAGGCGGGCGGCGACACATCACCGTAGCCCACCTGCCATAGGATCAACCCATGCGGCGGCGCCGTCATCCCCGCTTGCCGCCGGTCATTTGCGGCAAGAAGCGTCTCGACCCATTCTGGCCCGTGCGCTCCGCGCCCGATCTCGACCAGCGTACCAACAATGTTGCGCACCATCCGCGGCAAAAACGCATCGGCGACGATGCGAAGCTCTAACAGACTTCCCGGCTCGGCATTGGCGTTCCACCACGGATCCAGTCGATAAATCCCCACCGAGAAGACTTGTCGGACCGTACCCCTTGGCGCCTGCTGGCGCTCCGACCATGGAACGCCTTCACCACCACTGGCGAAGGCAGCAAAGTCCCGCTCTCCGATCAGTGTGCCGCAGGCTTGTCGCATCGCGGTTGCGTCCACTCGACCAGTGATCCGCCACACAATGCCTCGTGCGATTGGTGATCGCGGTCCAATCCACATTCGGTACCGATACTCTCGCCAACGCGCATCGAATCGTGCATGAAAAGCGTCTTCAAAACGTTCGATGCGGCAGACTGCCACATCGTCTGGAAGGATCGCGTTGAGCGCCCGAACAAGCGCCTCCGGCGCAAGATTCGGCTGCCGGTCTACGACGCTGACCACCTGACCCGCGGCATGCACGCCCCGATCCGTTCGGCCCGCGAACGTCGCGCGTTCTTGTCGCCCGAATAGACGTGCCAACGCGCCCTCCAACACCTCCTGCACCGTCCGTTGCCCCGGTTGCACCTGCGAGCCAGCGAAGTTCGCGCCATCATAGGCGACGGTCAACTTCAGCATCGCCGGGCCGGACGAAGCGTTACTCGACAAACTCGATCAGTGCCAACGGCGCGGCGTCGCCCTTGCGCGGCCCAAGCTTGGAAATCCGCGTATACCCACCCGGCGTCGACTCGTATCGCGGTGCAATCACCTCAAAGAGCTTGGCCGTTGCGAGCTCGTGGTCGATGCGCGACATGACCAGTTTGCGGTGGTGATGCGAGTCCTCGCGGGCGGTGGTGACAAGCTTCTCGACGACGCCGCGCAGCTCTTTGGCCTTCGCTTCCGTCGTCGTGATCCGCTCATGGAGAATCATCGAGATTGCCAATTGCCGCAACAGCGCGCGCCGTTGGGCTGGATTGCGCCCGAACTTGCGCCCTGCCTTCTGGTGCCTCATTGGAACCCTACTCCTCTCCCTCGTCGTTCTCGGCGCCGCGGCCCTCGCCTCGAAGGGAAGCAATGGCTTCGGCGACCTCGCGGGTGCTGTTCTCACCCTCGTCGCCGTCGGTGTCGAGGCCATCATCGTCCGCGCCGTCCAGGGCGGCAACAGACGCGGATTCCGGCAGATACCCAAACTCCGCCAGTTTCTCGCGGAGTTCGTTGAGCGAGCGTGGACCAAAGTTTCGAATCGAAAGCAACTGATCCGGATCCATCATCAGGACTTGGCCAACTTTGTCAATCTGGCGGCTGCGCAGTGCATTGAGCACCCGCGGCGAAAGACCGAGATCGGCCAGCGGCTTGTTTTGCACTTCTTCCGAGATGAACGGACTGGCGCCGGCGCCCGCTTCGGCCGGTCCGCGATTGAACTCGGCGAAGACACGTGCATGCTCAACAAGGATCTGAGCTGCTTGCGATAGCGCGTCGTCAGGCTCGATGGTGCCATCGGTGAGGACCTCAAGCACGAGGCGATCGAAGTCCGTGGCCTGTCCGACACGTGTATGCTCGACGACGAAGTTTACCTTCTGGATTGGGGTGAAGATCGCGTCGATTGGGATTTCGCCGAGCGAGTACGTTTCCTGCGCCTCGGCCGGTCGGTAGCCCCGGTCCCGCACGATCCAAATATCCATATCGAGCACGGCTTCGGATGCATCGAGGGTTGCGATGATCTGGTCAGGGTTGATCAGATCGACCTCCGATGGCCAGTTGATATCACCAGCGGTCACGATGCGCTCGCCACCCGCGTCACCGCGAACGTAGAGATGGGCGCGCGCCTCGCCGTTCATTTCCAGGATGCGCTTCAGACGCACGCGCTTGAGATTGAGGACGATCTCCGTCACGTCCTCTCGGACGCTCGGAATGGTGGAAAACTCGTGCCAAACATTGTCGATCCGGATGCGGGAGACGGCGACGCCCTCGAGCGATCGCAGCAGGATACGGCGCAGCCCGTTGCCGAGCGTCGTCCCATATCCCGGCTCGAGTGGTTCGACCTGATACCGGGCGTAGTTGAGTCCGGTCTCGATGGTTTGGATGGTGAACTGCAACTTCTCAGACAAGCGGACTCGCCTCCTTCGTCGGCGCTCACCCGACACGACGTCAGGGGTCGTACCAAGACGACCGGCGACGCCGTGAGCCGGGCGGAAACTTACCGGCTGTAGTGCTCGACGATCAGCGCCTCGTTGAACGGCGGCACTTCGATCTGGTCGCGCGCGGGCAGATTGAGAATCTTGCCGCCCAAGTTGGCGATGTCCATTGACAGCCACTCGGGCGCCCGTCGCGTGGAAAGCACGTCGCCGAAATCCTTGAAATACTCGCGCTTCCGGCTTTCCAGCCGGACCGCGATCTGGTCGTTCGGGCGAACGAGGAATGACGGGATATTCGTCTTCCGCCCGTTGACGACGAAATGGCCGTGTCGCACGAGTTGCCGAGCCGCCTTGCGAGATTCGGCAAATCCCATGCGATACACGACGTTATCGAGGCGCGACTCCAGGATCTGAAGAAGGTTATCGCCGGTCACGCCGCCGCGGCGCTCCGCCTCGACGTAGTGCTTATGGAATTGGGATTCAAGCACGCCGTAGTAGCGCCGCACCTTCTGCTTCTCACGAAGCTGCAGGCCGTACTCCGACGGTCGACGAGTACGCCGCTGCCCATGCATTCCGGGCGGGAAATTCCGCGCCGGTTGGCGCTGCGTGATAGGACACTTCGGTCCATCGCACCGCGCACCCTTCAGGTAAAGCTTCATGCCTTCGCGCCGGCAGAGCCGGCAGACTGGGCCGGTATATCTCGCCATCCTCTAGTTGGGCCTCCAAGGTATCGCGTTTGGCGTACTGGCGTTCGGCGTCGAACCTCGAACCAAGTACACCAGCCGCGTTGCTAGACGCGCCGGCGCTTTGGCGGCCGACAGCCATTGTGCGGAATGGGCGTGGTGTCGGTGATCGAAATGACCATTAAGCCGCTAGCTTGCAGCGAACGGATAGCCATCTCGCGACCTGAGCCCGGGCCGCGTACGAAAACATCAACTTGGCGCAAACCGTGTTCCATTGCCTTGCGGGTCGCTTGCTCGGCCGTGACTTGTGCGGCGTAGGGCGTGCTCTTCCGCGAGCCCTTGAAGCCGTTCGAGCCCGAACTCGACCAGGCGATCACGTTGCCTGCCGGGTCGGTCAAGGTAACGATCGTATTGTTGAATGTCGCTTGCACGTACGCTTTCCCGCGAGGGATATTCTTGCGGTCCCTCCGGCGAACTCGTGTCTTGCCACGTCCCGCTGCCGCTCCTCCACGCCGACGCTCTGCCATGCTTGCTCGATACCTCCTCTTGGGGTCGCGTTCACGACGTCAGCGTCGGGCGACCAGCAGGTCCTTCAAACGGATTCGTGCCGTTACTTCTTCCGGCGGATGCCGACCCCGCGCTTCGGTCCACGGCGTGTCCGCGCGTTGGTCCGCGTTTGCTGACCGCGGACCGGCATCCCTCGCCTATGGCGCAAGCCACGATAGGACCCGATGTCCATCAAGCGCTTGATATTCATCGAGATCTCGCGGCGTAGGTCACCCTCGACGCGCAGCTCCTTGTCAATAATTTCGCGCAGTCGATTGACCTCGTCATCAGTTAGGTCCCGCACTCGGGTATCCGGGCTGACACTTGTCCGTTCCAGAAGCTGCTGGCTCGTGTGCAGTCCGATGCCGTAGATGTAGGTCAGGCCGACTTCAACTCGCTTCTCACGCGGGAGATCGACGCCAGCAATTCTTGCCATCCTATTTCTCCTCCGCGGCGTTCGGACTTCGGCGACGTTCTGTGGAACGACCTACATCCAACGTGTCTAGCCTTGGCGCTGCTTGTGCTTCGGATTGGTGCAAATCACCCGGACCACGCCCTTGCGGCGGATCACCTTGCACCGCTCGCAGCGGCGCGTCACTGACGCTGATACTTTCATGTCGTACTCCGCGGTTTCGTTGACCGCAACAGATGCCCTTACGGCTTCGATACCTTTACCAAACATCTCCGCGCGGTCAGCCACGATGGCGATTTCGCCACGCACGGCAATGGCGCATGCCTCCGCGACATGCGCCCGAATCGCAATTGTACCATCACCGAAGCGCGATTAGCCAGGGCCCGGATTCCTCCGTCGTGATGACTATCGATGGTGCGTTGCGCGCCAGGACCGAGCGTTCCATCGTCATGGGCGCCTTATGACGCCCGCGCGAGCTGCGCTAGGGCGTGCACGATGTCTGCTGTGACGTCCTCAACCTGGCGATCACCATCGATCGAGACCAGCAATTCGCGTTCGCGGTAGTAGGCCAGCAGGGGAGCGGTTTGCTCAAAATAGTGATCGAGCCGGCGCTGTACCCCTTCCGGTGTGTCGTCGGCGCGCTGGACCAGTTGGCCCCCGCAGCGATCACACACACCGGGACGTGTTGGCGGTTCGAAATCGACGTGAAACGTGGCGCCGCAGTTCGTGCAAACTCGCCGACCGGCCAATCGTCGCACGAGCACGTCAGCCGGCACCTGGATCTCCACTACCATTGAGATTCGCTCGCTCCGTTGCCTAAGTGAGTCATCCAGGCCCGCGGCCTGGGCGCGCGTGCGAGGAAAGCCATCAAAGAGCGCCCCTTGCAGATCAGCTCCCATTCGTCGCTCTTCTGCGATCTCTCTCAGCCGATCCTCGACGAGCCGCAAGGTAATGTCATCCGGGATCAGATCGCCTCGGTCGTAAATCGGTTTGATTTCGCGGCCGAGCGGCGTTTCCGCCGCCATCGCGGCGCGAAACAGATTGCCGGTCGAAAGGTGGGCGAGATGCAATTGAGGTACCAGCCGTTCGGCTTGTGTCCCCTTTCCCGAACCTTGCGCTCCCATCAAGATGACGTGCATGCGAACCTTCAGCCTTCAGCCAACAGCCAACAGCCCTCAACCCCTCCGACAACATACAGCTGCCGGTCAACGGCTAGCGGCTATGGGCTACGAGATGAATCCCTCGTAGTTGCGCATCATGAGCTGCGCTTCGAGCTGGCGCATCGTGTCGATGGCGACGCCGACCACAATCAGCAGCGACGTTGCACTCAGTTGCAGCGTTTGGACGTCGGTCAGCCACGACGCAAGATAGGGCATGATGGCCACGAGCCCGAGAAAGAGCGCTCCAACGAGCGTGATCCGGTTGAGGACTCGCTGCAAGTAAAGTTGTGTGTTGCGACCGGGGCGCACTCCAGGAATGAACGCACCCTGGCGCTGAAGCGTCTCTGGGATGCGCTGCTGCTGAAAGATCACCATTGTGTAGAAGTAGGTGAACCCGACGACCATGAAGAAGTAGACGAAGTTGTACTGGAATGAGGTCGGGCTGAAGAACTCCGTCAGATCCCCCGCAAACTCGCGCAAGCCGCTTCGTTCCGATCCGGTCAGGAAGTTGGCGACCATTCCTGGGAAGACCATGATGCTGACGGCGAAGATCAGCGGGATCATGCCCGCCGAGTTCACTTTGAGCGGAATGTGTGTCGTCGTGCCGCCATAGACGCGCCCCGCACGGACGCGCTTCGCGTGGTGCACGGGAATTCGGCGCTGTCCCTCATTGATGAGAACGATGCCAACGATCGTGACCAACGCGATGAGAACGAACGTGAGCGTTCCGATAACGTTGTCCGACGTCGACCCTCCAGACGCAAGATTGCCGACGTTGCCAGGGAGGGAGGCGACGATACCGCCGAAAATGATGATCGAGATCCCGTTCCCAATACCGTTCTCGGTGATGAGTTCGCCCATCCAGACCAACAACATCGTTCCAGCCGTCATCGAGAATAGGATTGCGATTGTCGGCAGGAAGGTATCGCCATCAAACAGGCCGAAGTCTTGCAGCAATGGTTGACCGTTCGGACCCGGCGTATTCGAAAAGAGCAGCGCCTGGCCGTAGCCCTGGAGCAACGCGAGAGGCACAGTTATCCAGTGGGTATATTGATTGATCCGATTGCGCCCTTGCTGTCCCTCCATCGACAGCTCGTTCAGTTTGGGAACGATCGGCGTCATTAATTGCATGATGATTGACGCCGTGATGTACGGATAGACGCCAAGCGCGGCGATGGAGAAATTCGTCAGGCCGCCACCTGAGAACAGGTTGAGCATGCCCAGGAGTTGGTTACCTTCAATGAAGTCTTTTAGCCCGTCGCGGTCAACGCCCGGCACGGGAATGCTGGCGATGAACCGGAAGATCACCAGCATAGCCAACGTGAAGAGGATCTTCCGACGCAAATCGGGTATTTTGAAGGCGTTGACGACGGCGTCGAGCATCTCCCTTGCCTCCCTAACCCTCGGTCACTTCCGAGCGCTTCCGCGGGCCGCCGACCTTGCCAAAGCGGGCCCGCTTCAACTCGCGATTCAGCGGGAGACGCCGGCTGCGTGGTCGAGCGGTGACCCAGCGGTCGGTCCGTTCGATGGTTGTGACCGTCCCGCCCGCCGCCTCGATCTGCTCCTTAGCAGATTTCGAGAACGCGTGAGCTGTGACGTTGATCGCGCCGTCGAGCTTGCCGTCTCCGAGAATCTTGACCGGGAACTCGATACCCCGAGTCACGCCGAGTTGATGCAACGTATCCGGCGTGATCGCGCCTTCGACGCTAATCTCGGCCAAGCGCCCGACGTTCACGACTTCCCACGGGGTCTTGTAGATATTGGTGAAGCCACGCTTGTACGGCAGGCGCTGCTGGATTGGAAGCTGACCACCTTCGAAGCCACGGCCAGTCCGCGGACCGGACCGTGCCAGTTGGCCCTTGGTACCGCGCCCGGAGGTCTTCCCATGTCCACTGCCAGTACCGCGTCCAACGCGTTTGCGCTTTTTGTTGGCACCCTCGTTTGGGCGTAGATCGTTCAGATTGAGAGGCATAGTCTATCTCAACTCTCTCGGGCCGGATTGAATCGCCCGGCCGCTGTTTGGCCCCTAAGCCGAGATCTCTTCGACGTCGACCAAGTGCCGAACCTTGTAGATCATGCCGCGCACCGACGGCGTGTCTTCGTGCTCGACCGTCTGATGGATCTTGCGCAGGCGAAGCGAGCGAACGGTCTCGCCTTGGTCCTTCGGGCGCCCAATCAGGCTGCGTTTCAACGTGATGCGCAGTGTGCTGGCGCGCCGCGGTGTCTGCTCACTCACGCGTTGTCACTCCTTCGGCCGCGTCCTTGGCCGCCACGTCCTCCCCGGCGATTTTGTTGAGGTGTGGACGCGCTCGGTTGATACGCGCCGCCCTGAACCGGACGCGGTGCAACCGGCGCGGCGTCAATTGTGACGCCCACCTTGCGCGTAATCGGGCGACTCAGCCCCCGACGGGCAGCGACCGCGCTTGCCGACTCTAATTGTTGCAAGGCCTTCAGGGTCGCGCGGACGACGTTGACCGGGTTATTGCTGCCCTGGGACTTCGACAGGACGTCCTTGATTCCGGCAGCCTCCAACACGGCACGCACGCCGCCACCGGCGATAACGCCGGTTCCCGGCGCGGCTGGCTTGATCAACACCCGCGAGGCGCCAAAAGACTCCTGAACTTCATGGGGGATCGTTGTACCCTCAAGGGGCACCCGAATCAGCTGCTTCTTCGCCTGCTCGACACCCTTTCGGATCGAGTCCGGCACCTCGCCGGCCTTGCCAAGACCGACACCAACCCGGCCCTTGCCATCGCCAACGACAATGAGGCTGCCAAAGCTGAAGCGACGACCGCCCTTGACCACCTTCGCGACACGATTGATCTGGACGACCCGCTCTTCGAATTCGCTGCCTTCGCCGTCACCATCGCGGCGGCGTCGACTTCGATCATCTCGATCCATGCTGCTCTCCGAACTACGATGCTCAGTCCGTTCGTCGATCCGCCTAGAAATGAAGCCCTGATTCGCGAGCGCCCTCTGCCACAGCGCGGACGCGCCCATGATAGAGGAACCCGCCGCGGTCGAAGACGACAGCCTCGATTCCAAGTTCCTTCGCCCGTTCTGCGATAAGCTGACCAACCGCCTTCGCGCGCGGCGTCTTTGCCGCGTCGGCGCCAGTGCGTTCGCGAATCGCCTCCTCGAGGTCGCTCGCCGAGGCGAGGGTCCGACCGCCGACGTCGTCGATCAACTGCACGTAGATGTGCGCCGAGGAGCGGAATACGTTCAAGCGCGGTCGCCGCGCCGTCCCGCTCACCTTCGCCCGCACGCGAACGTGCCGTCGCTTTCGCGGGCTCAGCTTCTTTCGATACTTGAGTCGCATTTCAGTCTCCAGTAGGCAGTCGTTCGTCGCCAGTCGTTCGTTGTACGTCTCTGCATGCCAGCCAGCCTCCAAAGCATCTCTCTGATGACTGGCGTCTGGTTGCTGGCGACCCCGTTACTTCACCTTCCCGGCCTTGCCGGCCTTGCGACGGACGTATTCGCCTTCGTAGCGGATGCCCTTGCCCTTGTACGGCTCTGGCGGCCGCACGCGGCGAATGCGCGCGGCTTCTTCGCCAACCTGTTGCTTGTCGAAGCCGGTGACCGCGATTCGATTGTTCCCTTCGAGCGCGATCGTGACGCCCTCGGCCGGCACAATCCGCACCGGGTGAGAGAAGCCAACGCTGAGCACGAGAGCCGAGCCGTCCATCGTCGCGCGATAGCCGACGCCTTGGATCTCGAGCCCTTTGCGGAAGCCGTCGGTCACGCCGACGATCATGTTATTCAGCAACGAGCGCGTCAGACCGTGTAGCGACCGGTTCTGCCGAAGGTCGTTCGGACGGGTTACGGTGATCGTCCCGTCAACGCGTTCAAGCGTCAGCGATTCAGCGAACTTGGCGCTGAGCTCTCCTTTTGGCCCTTTGACCACCACCTGGTTTCGGTTGCCGATTTCAACGTCGACGTTCGTCGGCACCGTGATCGGTCGTCGTCCAATTCGCGACATCTCTGTGTCTCCTTGCGCCGGACAACGCCGGCGTCTGCTCCGTCGCTTAGAAGACGGTGCAGAGCACCTCGCCGCCGATGCCGCGCCGTCGGGCCTCGTAGCCGGTCAGCACACCTTGCGGGGTGCTCACGATCGCGATTCCCAGCCCGCTCTTGACTCGCGGGATGCTGTCCTTGCCGGCATACACTCGCAGACCCGGCTTGCTGACCCGCTTGAGCTCCTTGATCGTGTGGTGCTTGTCGGGGCCATAGCGCAACTGAACCACGAGCTGGTTCTGCGGCTTCTTCTCGATCACCTGGTACTCGGCGATGTAGCCCTCGTCTTTGAGGATCTTGGCGATTGCCACGAGCACCTTTGTCGACGGCATGTTCGTCTCGGACTTGCGGGCCATCCCCGCGTTCCGAATCCGAGTGAGCATGTCGCTGATTGGGTCGTTCACACTCATGCGTTAGTCTCCGTCCTCCTGGACCGTGGCGACCCGACTACCAGCTCGACTTCGTCACGCCGGGCAATTTCCCCTGCGTGGCCAGTTCGCGGAAGCAAATTCGGCAGGTGCCGAACTTCCGCATGTACGCCCGACTTCGCCCGCACAGTTTGCAGCGGTTGACCTGGCGCGACGAATATTTTGGCGGCCGTTGCGCCTTAACGATCCACGACTTTTTCGCCATTGGCTTGCACGTCTCCTTAGCTCTCGGTCCGTGCGAATGGCATGCCGAGCAGTGCCAGCAGCCGTCGCCCCTCTTCGTCGGTCTTAGCGGTCGTCACGATGCTGATCTCAAGACCGCGCGTCTTGTCGATCTTGTCGTAGTCGATCTCCGGAAAGACGATCTGTTCCCGAAGACCGAGCGTGTAGTTCCCACGGCCGTCGAACGAATTGGGCGAAACACCGCGAAAGTCGCGGATCCGCGGCAATGTGATGCTCGTCAGACGGTCATAGAACTCGTACATTCGCTGGCCTCGCAGGGTGACCATGGCGCCAATCGGCATGCCCGCGCGCAACTTGAACGCGGCAATTGACTTCTTGGCGCGGGTAACAACTGGCTTCTGGCCGGTAATCTGGGCCAGGTCTCCTACAG
>JBOGUE010000257.1:0-15567 GCA_050695955.1 Thermomicrobiales bacterium
CGACGGCTATATCCCCCATCTGGTGGGTCTCCGGACGCACTTGCCCGTGGTAGACTCAGGTGTCCAAACGCCGCCCCGTGGGGTCTCCTTGTTTGCGGCGTGTGACGACCAGGCACTTGCGGCCGGCCTCCGCGCCGGCGACGCCACGATCCGCTGCCGGCACGCGGCGGGAGCAACGGGGGGAACGCGTGCGTTCGACGCCAAACGCCTGCGCCGTTCAAAGCGCGGCATCGACCGCCAGCCACGCCGGAAGACAGCCGCTCGATGCCTGAGCACGATATGTACCTGAACATGGCGCGCAAGCGCCAGCAGCGCATCCGCCGGACGGGGCGAGCCGTGGCCCAATCGGTGGCGACGCCAGCGGCGAACGCCACGGCATTCGCCTACCAACCGCGCCTACCCAGCGCGGAGTTGTCGTTGCCATACGGCGGCGCCACGAGCCGACCGCGGCGACTCGCACGAGCCACGACGGCCGGGTCCGGCGGCGCCCCGCGCGGACGATTGCTTGCTGGGCCACATATCCGTCCCCCGGCTGACGCCGCGACGGACGTATTCTTGCCGGACGAGTTCGACCGCATCCAGCGGGAGCAACATGTCTCGCGCGCTCGGCGCGCGCGAGGTCGCATCCGCCGGCCGTGGGGCTACGTCGTCGTCGGCGTACCGGTCCTCCTGTTGCTGATCGCGGCCGCGATCCTCGGCCCGATCCTCTATGAGGGCACGCGGGCCTATCAGGACGTCTTCGTCGAGCCCGTGCCGCACGATGAACCGCACGTCGTGGCCGGCATCAACGACGCCGGGACGCCCGTGCTGGCGACGGCGACCGCCGCGGCCCAGGCGACACTTCCGGCATGGGACGGCAAGGAGCGCGTGACGATCCTTCTCCTCGGCATCGACCAGCGTGAGGACGAGGCGACGCGTTCGGACACGATGATCCTGGTCAACATCGACCCGGTCGCCAAGACGGCCGGGATGCTCTCGGTCCCGCGCGATATGCAGGTCGTGATTCCCGGCTATGGCAGGGATAAGATCAACGCCGCCTACGCCTACGGCGACCGCGACGATTTGCCCGGCGGCGGCCCGGTCTTGACGATCCGCACGATCGAGGCGAACTTCGGCATTCAGGTCGACTACTTTGCCCAGGTCGACTTCAAGGGATTCGTCACGATCGTCGACACGATCGGCGGCATCACCCTCGATGTGCCCTATTCGATCAAGGACGACGCCTACCCCGCCAACGGCAACAACTACATGCGCGTCTACTTCGGCGCCGGCTGGCAGCACATGGACGGCGAGCGCGCCCTCCAATACGCCCGCACCCGCCACTCCGACACCGACTACGCCCGCTCGGAACGACAGCAGCAAGTCTTGCTCGCGTTGCGGCAGCAAGCAGTGAACCTGGACCTGTTGTCCAATGCACGCGAGTTGATCACGACCGTCGGGGATTCGGTCCGCACCGATCTTTCATTGGATCAGGTTCTCCAACTGGCGCGGCTCGCGTCCGAGTTCTCGACAGAGGACATCACGCAGTACTCGCTGGATACGGGCCTGATCGAGCAGGAGTTGCCCGGCGAACCGTACTTCCTGGTGCCGGACTGGGACATCTGCGGCGAAGTGCTCTCCGAGTTCATGGGGCAGGAGGTGGAGCCGCCGGCTTCGGTGGCGGCCGATCCGAGTTTGGACACGCCGATCCGGGTCGCCAACGGCACGACGAACGCGGGTCTGGCCCAGCGCGTCGCCAACGTCTTGATCGACAACGGGTTCACCGACGTCACGGTGGTCGACGACGGTTCGACCCTGCCGGAATCGGCGACGCGCATCGTCGACAACCGGAACGACCTGGCGACCTCGATGTACGTCGCCGGCACGATCGGCATCGGCGTCGAAACGATCGATATGGTGGCGGCGACCGCCGAGACGACGCGGGCCGAAGACGGCATCGTGGTCATCCTCGGCGACGATGCCCCCGACCCGGCGTACTTCAGCCCGATCACGGTCGATGAGCCGGCGCCGGCTGAGCCGGTGCAAGACATCGGCGATGGCGAAGCCGGCGAGTCGGTCGGCGGCGTCCGCGACAGCGAGGAAGAGATCGTGCCGGTCGACGAGACCGGTCAGTAGACGTCAATACGCCAGGAACAGCAGATCCCGACGCGCGATGAGATGGAGCCAGATCTCTGGCAACGTCACGGCGGCCAGATCGAGCAGAACAACCGGCGGATCCGGCAGCGCTTCGACACTACGAAGCGTTACTAACTCTGAGTACGGCTGCATCGTGGCCAGCGAGTCGAGCGATTGCAGCCGCCGCGGAATGGTCGCGGCAGCCGTCTCGGCTGCCTCCGGACTCTCCATGAGCAAGCGGATGACAACGATCGCCGGGTCGCCGGCCGGAATCGGAGTCGCCTCCGGCAGCCCATCTGGAGACCGTATCGGCCCGCCCGCGGTCACGCCAAAGAGCGTGATCGTTGCCGGTGGCATCTCGCCCGCGTCTGCCAGCACTTCGTCCAATCGGGCGATCACCTCGGGCGTCGCGTGCCGGCCGAGCAATGTCGTGTGATCCAACAGCGCGCCGTCGATGAGAGCCGCGCCGACCAACGGTTCGCTTAGCGTCGGCAGCAACGCCGCGACCTCCTCATGGTTGGCGAGGGATGGCGCCGTGCCGTTGCCGACGGCGATCATCGAGCGGATCAGATCGAGCGTCGGCGCATAGACCAACGTGCCGCCCGGCAGGAGTGTGACGTTGTTGTACCGCGCCAGGGCAATCTGCTGGACGGGGTGGTCAGGGTCGAACGCCGGCCCCTCGTCCAGTGAGAAGACCGCCTGTCCCTCGACGTCGACCTCTTGGTGACCCGCGTTCGACCAGGCGGCGAGCAGCGCGCCTTCGTCGAACCGGCCGCGCAGGAACGAGATCAACTCCGGCTGCTCGCCCACGTCGAGGCCCTCGTCGATCTCCAGCAAGTCAAATCCGAACAGCTCCTTGAAATCATCCTGGAACCCACGCGAATACGCTGGATCAGGCAGCGGAATCCCCCGACTGGCCGACAGCCACATTCCCATCGCGGGGTCGCCCGAGGAGGTCGGTTGGGCGCTGCCGATGGCGGCCAGCTGGGCGGCGATGTCGCCGAACATGGCGATCGGTGTCGGCCGCTCCGGCGACGCCAGGACGTCCGGCGCCAGCGCCAGCAGGTCGGCAAACGTCTCAGCCGCCGCACCGGACGGCGCTGCCTCCGGCCCAACTGGGGACGGCGCCGATTGCGGTGTGCCGGCGGGCGTTGCCTCCTGGGAGTCGGTCAGGTCTGGGAGGATTCGCGCGGATGCCGCCGCGGCAAGCGCCGATCCGATGAGCGTCCGACGCGCGATCTGTTGCGATTGGGGTCGTGTCACGAGTCCCTCCGCGTTTGTCCGAGGATGTTCCTTCCCCCGCCCGTGACGCGGCCGGGCAGGGAATATGAGCGCAATCAAGACGCCAGGAAGAGCACATCTCGATTGACGATCGCCTGGTACCAGAGGGCCGGCAGCACTTCGTCAACGTTGAATTCGAGGTCGAGCGCCACCGCCGGTGGATCGGCCAACGCTTCTGATCGGCGAACCGTGACCATGTCCGCATACGGTTGATGGCGCACCAGCGAATTGAGCGTCGCGATCCGGTTCGGGATCGTCACGGCGGCCGTCTCGGCCGAGGCAGCGCTCGCCATCAGCAGCCGGATGACCCAGATCGCCGGGTTGTCGGCCGCGACCGGCGTCGCGTCCGGTTGATCGGGCGGCGCGGAAATCGGACCGCCGGGGGTGACGCCGAAGAGCGCCAGCTTGGCCGGAGGCATCTCCCCGCTCTGCGCCACGTCCTCTTGTAACTGCTCGATTTGCTCCGGCGTCATTCGGGGATCGAAGATCATCCCGCCCGCAAGCGATTCGCCATCCATGAGCAGCGCCGCCGCCAGCGGCTGGTCGACCGTCGAGAGGAGCGCCGCCACCTGATCGTTCTCCGCCAACGACGACGCCTGCCCGGTCGCGACCGCGAGCACGCCTCGTATGAGGTCGAGTGACGATGCGAAGACGAGGGCGCCGTCCGCCAGGATCGTGGCGTTGTTGAACTGGGCCAGGACCATCTGGTTCACGGGGTTGTCCATATCCATCTCCGGCCCTTCGGCGAGCGAGAAGACGGCGATCCCATCAACGTCGAGTTCCCGGTACCCCGCGCCGGTCCAGGCCGCGCGCAACTCGTTTTCGTCGAAGCGACCGCGGACGTAAGTGAGCAAATTCGGCGGCTCGCCGAGCATCAGCCCCTGGTCGACCTGGAAGAGATCGAACCCGAAGAGTTCGCGGAACTCCGGCTGGATGCCGCGGGTGGTGACGCTCTGAGGCAGCGTGATCCACTGGATCGACGGGATCCATCCGTCCATCGCCGGGTCTTCGGTCGAGGTTGGCTGCTTCTTGCCGACGGCCGCAAGTTGAGCGGCCACGTCGCCGAATTGCGCGAGATGGAGGGGGTGGTCTGGTTGGGCCAGGACGTCCGGCGCGAGCGCGAGCATCTCCGCCAGGCCGCCGACCGCGCCGGCCGCTGGTGTCGCTTGGGGCGATGCCACTGGCGACGCCTCCCGCTGCTTACTCTCCGGCGTGGCCTCCTGCCCGCGGATGGCCAGCGGGGTCAACGCCGTGATGGCGGTCGCTTGGAGCGCCGCGCTGACCAGCCCACGCCGGGTCAGTGCCATTGGGCGCGAAATCACAATGAGCCCTCCTTGGTCTTGCCGAGCGCGGCCTCAGTACCCCAGGAACAGCAGATCCCGATCGCCGACGAACCGGAACCAGGAATGCGGCGGCATCACGAAGTCCAGGTCAAGCATGACGACCGGTGGATTTGCCATCGCTTCGATACGGCGCAACGTCACGAGTTCCGAATACGGCTTCTCGGTTACCAACGAATCGAGGGTCTGGAGCCGCTTCGGGATGGTTTCGGCCGCCGTTTCCGCCGCGGCCGCATCGGCCATCAGCAGACGGATCACGAAAATCGCGGGATCGCCGGCCGGTATCGGGGTCGGCCGCGGCGGCCGCTCGGGTGGGCGTATCGGCCCGCCCGGGGTCACACCGAAGAGCACGATTCTGACCGGCGGAATCTGGCCGGATTGCTCCAGCAACGTGCGTAACTGCTCGATCTTCTCCGGATTCATCCGCGGATCGAACTCCGACCTGGAGTCCGGCAAGCTCAGCACCTCGCCATCGAGCAGAGCGGCTGCTCCTAGCGGCTCTTCCACGGTTGACAGCAGCGACGCGACCTCGGCCCGCGCGGCAAGGGATGGCGCCGTGTCGTGAATGACGGCGATGACCGATCGCAGCAAGTCGAGCGTCGGCGCGTAGACCAGCGTGCCGTCCGGGAGCAGCGCGACGTTGTTGTACTGTGCCTGGGCAAGTTGTTGCACGGGATGGTCGCGACTGAACTCCGGATCCTCGGCCAGCGAAAAGACCGGCTGGCCGTCGACGTCGATCCTTTGATGCCCCGCGTTCGACCACGCGGCGCGGAGCGCGTCTTCCTCGAACCGGCCGCGCAGGAACGTGATCATCTCCGGTGGCTCACCCACGTCGAGGCCCTGGTCGATCTCGATCAAATCGAATCCGAACCGCGCTCTGAATTCCGCGTGCCCCCCATGGTTCCGCGCTGGGTTCGGAATCGGGATGCCCTGGGTGGCAGGTATCCATATCGCGATCGCGGAGTCGTCCAATGCGGTCGATTGCCGTGCTCCGACGGACGCCAGCTGGGCTGCAACGTCGCCGAACATGGCAATCTGTGCCGGTCGCTCAGGTTTCTCCAGCACGTCCGGCGCACCTGCCAGCAGCTCGGCGAAGACACTGGTCGCGCCTGTGCTCGCAGCAGGCGTCGCTTCTTGACCCGATGAGCTGTCGGGCGCCGCGACCGCGACGGCTCCTGCGAGGAGAGCCGAGGCCATGAGTTGGCGACGGGTCAGTTGCGTCACATGCACGCGCACGATCGATCCCACCTCCCTCTGCCTCGTCCCACCATCCTCACCCGTGGGACGGTTCCTGCTCAAGACGCTAGGAAGAGCAGATCCCCCTTGAAGATCGACTGGAACCAGACCGATGGGTGCACTTCGCCCGCGGCGATGTCCAGATCGAGCGCCACGGCCGGCGGATCGCTCAACGCCTCCGACCGGCGCACGGTAAACATCTCCGCGTACGGCCGTCCCATCGCGAGCGAACCGAGCGTCGCGATCCGATTCGGAATCGTCTCGGCCGCCGTCTCGGCCGCCGCCGGGCTGGCCATCAGGAGCCGGATGACCCACACGGCCGGATTGTCCATCGCCGTCGGCGTCGCCTCCGGATAGTTCTCGTTGAGCGGCGGTGGGATCGGTCCGCCCGGCGTGATGCCGAAGAGGGCCAGCCGCGGCGGCGGCATCTCGCCGCTCTGTGCCAACTCGTCCTCCACCTGTGCAACCGCCTCCGGGCTCAGCCGCGGATCATTAAAGACTGCCTCGGATTGCAGCGCCTGGCCGTCGAGGATGATGGCCGCGGCCAGCGGGTGGTCGGCGGTCGACAGCAGGGCTGCCACCTGGTCGTTCTCCGCCAGAGACGGCGACTGCCCGTTCGCGACCGCCAGTGCCTCGCGCACCAGATCCAACGACGCGGCGAAGATGATGGTTCCATCGGCTAGGATCGTGGCGTTGTTGAACCGGCCGGCGACCATCTGGTGGACCGGCGTTGCGATGTCGAACTCTGGCTCCGCGGCGAGCAAGAAGACCGTGGCGCCGCCCTCGTCGAGCTCCTGGTAGCCAGCCCCGGTCCACGCCGATCGCAACTCAGTCTCGTCGAAGCGACCGCGCAGATAGGTGATCGTTTCCGGCGGCTCGCCGACCGTCAAGCCCTGATCGACCTGGAAGAGGTCGAATCCAAAAAGTTCTCGAAATTCCGGTAGGAGTCCTCTGGACCTGACGTCGGGAGGCAGCGTGATCCATTGGATAGCGGGGATCCAGCCCTCGAACGCGGGATCGTCGCCTGACTCCGGCTGGTCCTGGCCCACCGCCGCGACTTGCGCCGGTATGTCGCCGAACTCCGCGATCTGCAGCGGCTGCTCCGGCAGCGCCGACACGTCCGGCGCCAGCGCGAGCATCTCGGCAAAGACGCTGCCCGCCGCCGCATCACCGGTCGGCGTGGCCTGGGGCGGTACCGGTGGTGGACGGTCAGGCGTTCCTTCCTGGGCGTGGGCGCCTTGCAAGGTCACGGCCGTCAATGCCGTGCCGGCAAGCAACGCGCGGCGCGTCAAGCTGCTTCGAAGAATGAATGGCATGGAGAACTCCCCTTGGAATCGCTGGCCGGGGCACGGCGGGCACGGCAAGCCGTATCCCTACCGATATTGCCTCCGTTCGTCAAGGCGCGTCCTTGACGACCCGCCTGTGACCGGCATGGATTGTGCCAAGACACATTTACCGGGCGTGGACCGGTGTGGCGGCGCGGTAGGCGGCGGAGACGCTGGCGCCGGTGTGGATGCGCTGGATCGTTTCCCCCAGCAGCGGCGCAATCGAGAGGATGGTGACTTTGGCGATCCGCTTGGCGGGCGGCACGGCGATGCTATTGGTGACGACGACCTCGCGGATCGGGCTGTGGTCGAGGCGTTCGACTGCCGGTCCGGAGAAGACGGGGTGGACGCAGGTGGCGAAGACCTCAGCCGCGCCGTTTTGGAGGCAAACCTGCGCCGCCTGGGTGATCGAGCCGGCGGTGTCGATCTCGTCGTCGACGATGACGACCTGGCAGCCGTCGACCGAGCCGATCAGATTGAGCACTTCAGAGCGGTCGTCGTTGCCCATCCGCCGCTTCTCGATGATCGCCAGCGGCGCGTTCAGCGTCTCAGCGAAGTTGCGCGCTCGCTTGGTGTTGCCCAGGTCGGGTGAGACGACGACCGGGTTGGCGAGCCGCTTGTCGACGAAGTAGCCGGCGGTGATCTGCATCGCGCTCATCTCGTCGACGGGCACGTCGAAGAAGCCCTGGATTTGGCCCGCGTGCAGGTCCATGGTGAGGACGCGGTCCGCGCCCGCTTGGCCGACCAGCTTGGCGACGAGGCAGGCGGTGATTGGCACCCGCGGCTGGTCTTTCTTGTCGGTGCGGCCGTAGCCGAAGTAGGGGATAACGGCCGTGATCCGTCCCGCCGAGGCCCGCCGCAGCGTGTCGATCATGATCAGCAGCTCCATGATCGAGTCGTTGACGGGGATGGAGAAGGACTGGAGGACGAAGACGTCGTTCTGGCGCACGCTTTCGCCAATGCGGACGAAGGTGTTGTCATTGCTGAACTTGAAGACCTCGGCCCGGCCGCGCGGCAAGCCGACATACTGACAAATATCGTCGGTCAGGTCGGGATTCGAGTTGCCACCGAAGATCGTCAACTGGTCGTAGTGGGCCACGTCTCATACCTCCGCTGTGTCCGCCGGTTCACGCGGCGTCGATTCGTCATCCTCGTCGATTCCCTCCTCCACCAGCAACGCGAGCGCCGCCCGCGCCGCCGCCTGTTCCGCGTCGCGCTTGCTGCCGCCGGCGCCGACACCGAGCGAGCGCTCTGCCATCGTAACCTCCGCCGTGAAGACGCGGGCATGCGCCGGCCCTTCGGCCTGGATCGTGCGGTAGACCGGCCCGAGCCGGAAGCGCTCCTGAAGCAGCTCTTGGAGTCGTCCCTTCGGGTTGGCGCTCATCTCCGCGGCGGCGACCTCCGCGACGTCCCGGTCGAGGAAGCGGCGGAGAAACCGCTTAGCCTCCCGCATGCCGCGGTCGAGCGTGATCGCGGCAATCAGGGCCTCGAAGGCGCCGGCCAGCATCCGGTCGCGCGCGCCCTCCGTCACCCGCTCCCCTTGCGCCAGGTAGAGGTAGTCGGCCAGGTTGATCTCACGCGCCCAATGCACCAGGCGCTCGGCGCGGACCAGGGCCACGCGGCGGTGGGTCAAGGTGCCTTCCGGTGCGTCCGGGTAGCGATTGTAGAGATACTCGGCGACGATCACGCCGAGGTAGGCGTCACCGAGAAACTCGAGGCGCTCGTTCGATTGCGGCGAGGGCTGACCGGGTGCGGCCGCCGACCATTCGTGGACCACCGAGCGATGGGTGAGCGCCAGGCGCAGAAGCTCGATGTTGCGCACGCGCAGACCGAGCGCCTCGGCCAGCCGCTCCGGCCGCTGCAGGTCTTCCTCGTAGGTTGCCGCGGCGACATCCGTTGCGTCGCGTGCCGGAGTGGCCGCGATCGCTGGAGACTCGACATGGTCGAGCGTCGTGCCGGCATCCATCGCCGCGCGGATGCGCGCGCGGCGCCTCTTGCGCTCGGATTCGTTGACCTGGGGTTTGTCCACGGTGGTTTTCGGCTCGTCTGTCCCCGGTTGGGAACGGGATCGGGAGCGTAGATTAGGAATCGCGGCCCACCGCCCGCTCGAAGTCGATCTCTGCCTCCATCGCGCTGTCGCGGAGGCGATCCCAATCGACGGCGACGTGGTAGCGGTAATGGTTCGGTTCGGTCTCTTCGGATCGGGACGAGGCGAGGTGGTAGCTGACGAGGAAGCCGATCAGCGCGTCGGCGATCCGGTTTTCCTCCGGCGTCCGGTCGTCGAGCGAGAGCTCCGCTTGACCGGCGCGGTGCAGGTCGTACGCCCGCGCCAAGCCGGCGGCGAAGGCGTCGGCGAGGTGATCGGCCCGTTCCTGCTCGCGCCGGACCCGGCCCCGCTTATCCGCCTCGATGTCGTCGCCGAGGTCGCTCGCCGACGCGACGAGGTCGACGTCGAGGAGCTCGTCCGGCACGACGAACCGCCGCACGATGTGATCCAGCAGCTTGCGCGCCTCATCCGCCACGTTGTGCCCGCCCCTCCCCGTCCGCCCCGCCGCACCGGCCGAGCCCCACCGCGGCGGCCCGGTCATCGATCCGGATTATACGTTGTTCAAAGAAGCAGTCCGTCCCAGGTCTCGACCCCCGCGAGGAGGAGCGCTTTGCCGGAGGCGAGCGACGTTGGGCCGTCCGGTCCGGCGGGGTTGACGGAGACGACGCCGAAGGCGCGGACCTTTCGCGTAGACATGGCGCCGATCAGCGCCCACCGTATTTCCTTCAATCCGGGTCCATCCGGTTCGGCGGTCGGGTGGTTCGGCTGGAGCGAGGCGTCGAGCACGTCGGCGTCGACATGGACATAGAGGTGATCGACGCGGTTTGCCAGCGCCCGCATAGCCACGGCGATTGCGCCTGGGTCGCCATTGGGACCAAAGCGAGCGATCTGGACATCGGTGGCGGCGATCAGCGTCGCCTCGTCGGGGTCGAGGTTGCGGACATCGACCATGAGGATGCGGTCGGTCGGCAGCGGCGCGAGTTGGCCCGCCACCTCGCGCCATGTAGCGTGACATAATCCCGCGCAGGTGGCGACCGGCATACCGCCGAGCATGCCAGACCGGGTGGTGCGCGGCGTGTTGAAGTCGCCGTGGGCGTCGAACCAAACGAGGCCGATCCGCGCTGTTGCCTCGAAGACTCGCTGCAACCCCGCGAACATGCCGATCAGGTGGCTGCACGTGCCGCCGACCAGGAGCGAAACGGCGTCCTGTTCGGCGGACGCGACGATCTCGTCCGCGATCAACCGGTTGAATCGGCCGAGGTTGACGATCGGATCGTCCGTGATCTGCTCGGGCGGGAGCGCCGGCCGCGAGACGCCGGTGACATCGCGGCCAGTCGCCGTGATGTCCTCGACGATGCCGCTGTTCAGAAGCGCCTCGCCGCCGTATGCCAACCTGGCGGTCTTTCCCGAAGCGCCTGGCGTCGCCTCCACGCGGGCTGGGCTGATGATCTGGATGCGCATCGTCAACCCTCTCCGTTGGCGGGCAACGTCTCTGCCGTGGCCCCGTTGCCGATCATATACATGTAGGCGCCGGGGTGAATCGGCGCCAGATTGTCGCGCAGAAGGACGAGCAGCGACCGGTCGAATGGCGCGCGAATCTCCTCCAGCAGCTCAAAGGTGTAGGGGCTGTAGATGCGGCCCAGCATGCTGCCACCTGGCACCTCGCCACCGAGGTCCGGCACACGTACTTCCGGTACTAGAATGCCACCATGGTGCGGCCGCAGGATCGCCAACTCGTGCATCAGAATCTGCTCTGGCGCGGGCTTGACCTCGCCCGGCAGGACGCCGAGGGAGCGGAGGATGTTGACCACCCCATCCAGGACGCGGCCCGCGTACGCCTCCTCCTGATAGAGGCCGCCCCCAAGCTCGACCGTGACGGCGGGGATACCGCGTTCCTCTGCCACGCCGCCGGTCGTGCCCGGATAGCGCGTCGCGGGGCGGTAGAGCAGGCGGCAGCCGAAGGCGCGCGAGAGGTCTGGCGCGTTCGTCAAATAGACATAATCCACAACTGGGTAGGCGCCACCTGCATGCAGGTCGACGTAGGCGTCGAGGTCCACCAGGTAGTGCTCGGTGATTTTCGCGGCGAGTTGCTCCGTCAGCCAGCCGTCAGGGTCGCCGGGGAAGACGCGGTTCAGGTTCGTCTGGTCGAGCACGGTATTGCGCGAATTGGTCTCGTAGGCGAGGGGGTTGCCGACTGGCAGCAGCCGGATCGTGCCGCGCAGCTCATCGCCCACGTCCGCCAGCATCCCGGCGAGCCGCCGTAAGACCTCAACACCAACCGTCTCGTCGCCGTGGATGGCCGCGCTGACACCGACCCGCGGTCCCGGCCCACCCCGAAACGTGTGGATCGTGAGGGCCAGTTCCCTACCGCTAACGAGCGTCGCCACCGGAATCCGTTCGATGGTGTGTTCCACGAGATGAGCCTCCTCTGAGAGGAGTCAGGAGTCAGGAGTCGGGGGTCAGGGAGAGCACGGCGATTCGTCCCTGACCCCTGACTCCTGACTCCCGACCCCTCACGCCTTCCGCCTCACGCCTAACGCCTTCGCGATCGCGGGTCCATCAGGTCCCGCAGGCCGTCGCCGAGCAGATTAAATCCCATCACGCTGATCATGATTGCCAGGCCGGGGAAGGTTGACAGATGCGGGGCGTCGCGCAGGAAGCGCGTGCCGAAGGCGACGGTCCATCCCCAACTCGGTCGCGGCGGCTGGACGCCGAGTCCCAGAAAGCTCAGCGCCGATTCCGCGACGATTGCCGTGCCGAGCCCGAGTGTCGCCAGCACGATCACCGGCGAGAGCACGCTCGGCAGGACGTGGCGGAGGAGGATTCGCGCGTCCGATGCGCCCAGTAGGCGCGCCGACTGCACGAACTCCCGGTGCTTCAGCGCCATCACGTCGACCCGCACCACCCGCGTGTAGGCCGTCCAGTTGACCAGCCCCAAGGCGAGGATCACATTGCGCGGACTCGGCCCGAGCGCGGCGATAAGGGCAATCGCCAGGAGCAAGACGGGAAACGCGAGAAAGACGTCGACCAGCCGCTGCACGATGAGGTCGAGCAGACCGCCGTAGTACCCCGAGACGAGCCCGACGGCGACGCCAATCACCAGCGAGACGCCCACCGCGACCAGCGCGACCGTGAGCGAGATGCGTGCCCCGTAGAGGACGCGGCTGAAGAGGTCGCGGCCGAACTGGTCGGTGCCCATCACGTGGTCACGGCTTGGTTCGGCCAGGCGCAGCGTCATCTCCATCGCTTCCGGATCGTCCGGCGCCACGACCGGCGCCAATAAAGCACTGAGGATGACGAGCAGCACGATCGTGCCGCCGATCATCGTCGACGCGCTCCGCCGGACCCGCCGATAGCGGCGGCGCGCCGGACTAGTCGCGGCCATAGCTGATCTGGGGATCGATCCAGGCGTAGAGCAGGTCGACCACCAGGTTTACCAGTGAGAACAAAAGGGCGAGGATGAGGACCGCGCCCTGGACCAGCGGGAAATCGCGCTGACCGATCGCGGTCACGACCAGTCGCCCGACGCCTGGCCAGGCGAAGATCGTTTCCGTGATCACCGCACCGCCGAGGAGGGCGCCGAACTGGAGCCCGATGATCGTGACCACCGGCAGGAGGGCATTGCGCAGCGCGTGGCGGACGACGACCGCTTGCTCGCGCAGCCCCTTTGCCCGCGCGGTTCGAATGTAGTCCTGCGCCAATACCTCGATCACGGACGAGCGTACCATGCGCGTGATCAACGCGGCGGCGGTGAACCCGAGCGCGACTGCCGGCATGGCGAGATGACGCAGACTCTCCCGGAGCGTGCCGGTCCCATTGCCGGAGACGGCTTCGCCCAGGGCATCCAGCAGCGGCTCCCCCCGGCCGAAGGTGGGCAGCCAACCGAGGCGGACCGAGAAGACGAGGATGAGGAGGATGCCGAGCCAGAAGATCGGCATGGAGACGCCGAGCTGGGCCAAGATCATCGTCCCGTAGTCAAAGATCGAGTTCTGGCGGACGGCCGAGAGGACGCCAAGGGGCACGCCGATCAACGCCGCGACCGCCAGCGCCGCCACCGCGAGCTCGATCGTCGCCGGCAGCGCGTCAAGCACAATCACACCCACTGGGCGCGACTGGAAGATCGAGTCGCCGAGATCCCCTTGCGCAACCCGCGCCACGTAGCGCCCCAACTGCACAGGAAGTGGCCGGTCCAACCCGAGCGCCCGGTTGAGCCGATCGATCTCGTCCCGCGAGGCATCCTGGCCCAGCAGCACAAGCGCCGGATCGCCGGGAATCAGGTGCATGATCAGGAACACGAAGACGGTGATGCCCAGCAGCACCGGCAGCAGCAGGACGACGCGGTGTCCGATATAGCGCAGCAACCCTCTTTCCTATCGCTCGACGCTCGACACGTCGTAGGGGAGGGACCTGCGCCCTCCCGCGCGCGTCAGCGCGCATCGGCCGCGGGCCGATAACTGACCGGGACGGTACTCCACAACCAACCGGCCCGGTAACGAAAGGTCGAACGGGCCGCTTACGCGACGTGTCGGGCTTCGCCCGACCGGGAGCGGAGTTGCGGCGCAGGTCCCTCCCCTACGACGACGGGGGCGTTGCGTCAATCCGTTCCGATGGACGTCGTCAACAGCGAACGGAAGCTGCCGGACGGGTGCGGCTCGAAGCCGGTGACGTCCTTGTCCATGGCGACGATGTAGCCTTGGTAAAGGAGGACGACGTAGGCAACCTCGTCGACGACGAGCTGGGCGGCCTCGGCGTAGAGGTCCTTGCGTGCCGCCGGGTCGGCCGTCTCCCGACCTTGTTGGAGCAGCTCGTCGACGCGCGCGTTGCAGTACTTGCCGTCGTTGCTGGCGCCATCGCAGAGAAACTGGTTGTACATGGCCCGGTCGGGATCGACGAGGCCGAGCCAACCGAGCAAGGCGATCTGGAAGTCCTGGTTGAGGACCGAGTCGCGGAAGGTCGGCCACTCGGCCGTCTCGACCGTGGCCTCGATCCCGTGCTCGCTGAAGATGGCTTGCAGGTATTCGATCGTCTGGATGCGATTCGGGTCCTCGCTGTGCGTCTTCAGGACCAGGCTCAGCTTCTGGCCATCCTTGTCGAGCACGCCGTCGCCGTCCGAGTCGGTCCAGCCCGCCTCGGCGAAGATCGTGGCGGCGGCTTCGGGGTCGAACGGCTGGTCGGTCGCCTCCGTATACCACCAGGTGTTCGGCACCAGCGGTGACTTGCCGGGCGTGTCCATCCCCTGGTAGATCGCCTCGGCGATGGTGGCTTTGTCGACCAGGTGCGCGATCGCCCGCCGGACGTTGACGTCGCCGAGGGTCGGGTCGGTCGTGTTGAAGATCAGGTGCGTGAACCCGAGCGCCGTCTGGGTGTGGACGGTGAGGTCGCCGTTCGTCTGCAGCCGTTCGACGTCCTGTGGCGAGAGTGGGGAGTGGATCAGGTCGAGATCGCCGGTTTCGACCGCCGTCGCGCGGACGGTGTTGTCGGGCACGATCAAGTAGGTGACCGTTGCGAGTGCCGGCGCCCCGCCCCAATAGTCGGGGTTGGCGGTGAACTCGATCTTGTTGTTCTTCTCCCAACTGACGAACGCAAACGGCCCCGTGCCGACCGGTTTGTTGCCGAAGTCGCTGTTTGGATCTTCGGCGATGTGCTTCGGCACGATGCCCATGTCCATATAGCTGAGGAAGGGTGCGTACGGCTGGTTCAGCGTGAACTCGACCGTCCCGGCATCGACCGCCGTCACGCTCTGGATTGGCGTGTAGAGGGCGCGATAGGGGGCGGCCAGCGTCTCGTCGAGGATCGTCTCGAAGGTGTAGACGACGTCCTCGGCGGTCAGTGCCTCGCCGTCGTGGAACGACACGCCCGGTCGCAGCGTGAAGATCCAGGTCGTGGGATCGGGGTTCTGCCAACTCTCGGCGAGCGCGGGTTGCGGGTTCAGCTCGGCGTCGAGGTAGACCAGCCCGTCGAAGACGATATCGATCATGCGGCGAGCCGACGTGTCACGCGCCAGGCGCGGATCGGCCGTTCCCGCGTCGACGTCGAGGCCGATGCGAATCGTGCCCGCGTCCTGAGCCGTGGTGGGTACGGGCGCGAGGAGCACGACCGAGGAGAGAACGAACAACGCGACGATGAGCACCAGAGCAAGCGGTTTCATAACGCCCTCCTTCGATGCTTCGTACTTCATGCTTCATGTGCGGATGCGGAGATGTCGGCGTGGCCTGGCCGGCAG
>JBOGUE010000258.1:0-3968 GCA_050695955.1 Thermomicrobiales bacterium
CTGGCGCCGGGGCAGGCCGCGGCCGACGAGGACTTCCTGTAGCGGGCAGTCGAGGCCCTCATCGACGGGCTGCGCCAACGACGGATTGTTACCGCGTTCGTTCGCCTGCACCCGCTGTTGCCGCTGCCGCTGGCGCCCCTGACCCAGGCCGGCTGCCTGGTCAACCATGGCGAGACGGTCTTCATCGACCTGACCCGCTCCGATGAAGAACACTGGCGAGACACGCAGCGGCACCTGCGGCGGGACATCAATCGGTCGCGGCGCGAAGGCCACGTCGCCCGGATCGATGAGGGCTGGGATCGTTTCGACGAGTTCGTTGACATCTATCAGACGACGATGCAGAGGTTGGACGCCACCGACTTCTATTTCTTCTCCCATGACCATTTCCGGCGACTCCGAGAAGCTCTCGGCAATCGCCTCCACCTGTGTGTTGTCGAGATCGAGGGACATGTCGCCTGCGCCGGGATCGTGACCGAGTCGCGCGGCATCGTCGAGTGCCACCTCTCCGGCACACGTGCGGAGTTCTTGCGCCATAGCCCCTCAAAGCTGCGGATCGACTTCTTGCGGAGATGGGCAAAGGAGCGCGGCAACCGGCTGCTTCACCTCGGCGGCGGCCTGGGCGGCCGAGCGGACGGACTCTTCGCCTTCAAGTCAGGGTTCTCGAAAGATCGCGCCGCGTTCGCAACCTGGCGCCTGATCACCGACGACGTGGTCTATCAGGCCTTGACCGCACGGTGGGAAGCAGACCACGGTGTACCGGCGGACGAAGCAGGCGGGTTCTTCCCACTCTATCGGAAGCCGTAATCGACGGGCGCCGTGACGAAACGTTACCGAGGCTACGACACGACGGCAAACGACGGATCAATCACGAACGAGACCATATGGTTGACGGACCGATACCGGAGCGTCTATAGTGCGTGGCACAAAGGAATCTGCTCGGACGCGATGAATCGCCGCCTGTACGTGGTCACCTGGGCGGTGGGGAGCGAGTGGTGAAACCGGCCTCATGGGCCGGTTTTTTTGTTGTCTGCTTGATTCCGCGGGTGGTGACTGTCCGGCGCGGCCGGGTGGCAGCCGTCTGATTCGAATCGGCCGACGTGGGTCACGTGCCAACGATGCATCCCCGTCGGCTCCTGACCGGTTGAACGTGCTCAGTGGGGGCGAGTGGGCGTGCTGACGCCCGTGGCGCGATGTGCCGCGCGCCCCCACTGAGTCGCCGGCGGTCACTGGCATGACGGGCGCGTCGAGACCGTGTCGGATGGGGGGAGTAATCGCGTGAACCTCGATCTTCGTCAGCTTTTACGTCTCGGGCGGCGTTGGTGGTGGCTACTCCTCCTGGGGCCGCTGCTCGGGGGCGGGTTGGCCTATGGCGCGGGTGCGCGACAGACGCCGCTCTACGCGGCCACGACCACCCTCTTCGTCAATCCGATTCAAAGTACCGGCGCGCTCGATTTCAATGCACTCCAGAGCAGCCAGTCCCTCATTGAGACCTACCGCATGCTGATCGGGACCTGGCCCGTCCTCGATCCAGTCGTCAGCCAGTTGCAATTGCCCTACCCGGCGTCCGAGCTCGCTGAGCAGGTTTCGGTCGGGACGCAGGCGGACGCGCAACTGATCCGGGTGACGGTCTCGGATCCCGATCCCGCGCGAGCAACCACCATCGCCGATGCGGTCGCCAACAGCTTCGTCACCTACATCGGCGAAAAGACGGCAGGACTCAGCGACCCGTCGCGGGCAGCGCTCGATGGACAGCGCACGGAGACGCGGCAGCACATCGATGCGGTCACCCGGCAGATCGACACGTTGGAGCGGGGCGCGGACGCCAGCGACCCCACGGTCCAGGACGAGCTCGCATCGCTCCGGACCACCCTGGACCAGTTGGAAGAAGCGGATCGACAGCTCCAGCAAACGGCGCAGCAGATGGAGCTCGCGGCAGCAGCGACGCAGGCGCAAGTCACCATCGCCACGCCGGCACAGGTGCCGGCCGCACCCTATGCGCCTCGCATCCTGCTAGGAACCATTCTTGGCGTGGTCGTAGGGCTGCTGCTCGCGATCGGCGTGGTCGCCCTGTGCACATACCTGGACAACACCGTCACACCGGAGACTGACTTTTCCGCCTTGGCAGGCGGCCCCCTCCTCGCCACGGTTGGCACCGTCCCGAATTTAGGCGCCGGCCGGGCGCAACTGATCGCCCTCAGCCAGCCGCGCGCCTCGGCCAGTGAGGCGATTCGCCTGCTGCGGACGAACGTTGAGTTCACGGCCGCGGCCCACCAGCTCCATGTCTTTGCCATCAGCAGCCCTGCCCCGAGCGAGGGGAAGAGTACGATTACCGCGAACCTCGGCGTCGCCATGGCCCAGGCCGGCCTGTCGACGGTCATCGTCGATGCCGATCTCCGCCGGCCGTACCAGCACCGCATCTTCCGCGTGCCAAACGAGCGGGGCCTGACGACCCTGCTCACCCACCCCGATCAGTGCTGGCTCGCGGCGGCGGTCGACGTTGCCGTACCCAACCTGGTGCTGATCCCTAGCGGCCCGACGCCGCCGAATCCCGCCGATCTGCTCAGCCTGGCCCGATTACCCCAACTGATCCAGGAACTGCGGTCGGCCGCCGACGTCGTGCTCATCGACACGCCCCCCTTGCTTGCCGTCAGCGATCCGCTCGCGGTGGCAACCAACGTCGACGGCGTGATCCTTGTCTGCCGGGCGGGCCGCACGCGGAGTGATGCGCTGCGGCGCGCGGCGGCGGCCCTCGACGGCTGCGCCGTGCGGACCGTGGGCGTCGTGCTCAACCAATTGGCGGGTCGACGAGGTCAGTCGTACGACTACGGTGGCTACTACGCCGCGCACAGCGCCACCGAGGCCAGCTTGCCGGTCACTCTGCCGGTGACCCGGCGGGTGGCGCCGATCTCGAACGGCCGCAACGGCCATCGCCTGGAACCGGTCCTGCCAACCCGCGTTGATGCGTGATCCGACACCGGCGTGCCCATCGTCTCGGCGCGGGCGCCGGTGGAGTCTGGTCGACGTCGTGCGCCATCGCTACGCCGCGCTGACACTGGGGTCGCTAGCGCTGATTGCCATCGTGCTGTTGGATCGTGGCGTGGTCGGCCACCGGCCGCTCGTGGTCCATGGCATCGGCGACGAGGGGGCGCACGCGCTCACGGCCTGCTTGTGGATCGTTGGCGCTGGCGTGGCGGGAGTCCGGGTCGTGCCGCTCGCCGCGCTGCTCGGGGCCACGGTGATCGATCTCGACCACATCCCGTTGATCCTCGATTGGACCAGCTCCCCGCCCGGCACCAGCCGCCCAGAGACCCATTCCCTGATCGTGCTCGGGCTGTTGCTCCTGCTCGCCGGTTGGGATCGGTCCAGGCGGATGTGGTGGGGATCGGCCGCGCTCGGCGTGGCTTCACACCTGTGGCGTGACTTAGGCACCGGCGCCGTGGTGTTGTGGTGGCCCTACTCGTCCCGGGCCGTCGGCATACCGTACGGCGTTTATCTGGTGGGCGTGGCCGCCGTGTTCGTGGGGGCGGTGTTCTGGGGGATGCGTGCCCGCCGGGAGCGGGCCGGCGCCGTCGACCACCCTGTGCCCGTGGGCGACGGGCAGCGAACGCACGCACCGATCACCGAGCGCGAACAGGCGGGCGTCTCCCCACCGGTCCATCCATCCTGAGGCCAATCGGCTGCTCGCCGACGATGCAACACCGGCGTAACCAGCGCCGAACTGCCTTGCCCGTGCCGCGGGCGGTCGCTCACTCGTCTCGGGCGCCCGCTAAACGGACCTCGATCTGGTCGGCCCGCGCGGTCACCAGGGCAAGCCCTTCGCCGTCCGGCCACCCTCGCAAATCCTCGAGCGCGATTGGCGCCGTCGTGGTCACGCGCAACCGGAGCTCGCCCGCCGCGAACTGTTCCGGTTCGACCGCCACCACCTGGCCCAGCGCCGTTAGATAGCGTTGCAACGACATCGCCGTCGC
>JBOGUE010000259.1:0-2256 GCA_050695955.1 Thermomicrobiales bacterium
CGGTACGTTGACCGAGAGCCCCGGCGCGGCGCATGATGGAGGCAAGCACTAGCCACGGGAGGCCGCCATGTCGGTGATAACGCGATTGCTAACCCACGCGGACCTGGATCAGTTTCCGAACGACGGCAAGCGCCGCGAGATCATCGGAGGAGAGCTATTCGTGGCTGCCGCGCCGGTTCGGGAGCACCAGGATTTTTCTGGCTTTTTCTACCTGCTGCTCCACGAGTCGGTCGTGGCGACGCGATGGGGCAGGGTCTATTACGCCCCGGTCGACGTGAAGTTCTCGGAACATGACGTCGTCGAGCCCGATCTGCTCGTCATCCGGCGCGACCGTATGCATCTCTATCGCGGCAACACGTTCTATGGTCCGCCCGACATCGTCGTCGAGATCCTCTCGCCGTCGAATCGCTCCTACGACGAGGTCGAAAAGGCCCGCCTCTACGCCGCCAACGACGTGCCGGAGTACTGGATCGCCGACCCGAAGACCCCCGGATTCCGCCTGATGCCGCTCCGCGACAGCCGGTACGTGGCGGTCGAGCCGAACGGCGACGGCCGTTTCCATTCGACCGTCGTGCCGGGGCTGGTCGTCGATCCGGCCGCCCTTTTTGCCTCGCCGGCGACTGATTGACGGGGCACGTCGTTCCGCCCCATGATGCAGACGACCAGACGACGGGAGGTCGCCATGTCGGTGCTCACTCGACCACTCACCCACGCGGACCTCGCCCAATTTCCGGACGACGGGAAGCGCTACGAGATCATCGACGGGGAGTTGTACGTGGCCGCTGCGCCCGCGCAGGAACACCAGGAGTTTTCCAAGCACCTGTTTCGTCTTGTCGATGGTCCCGTTGAGGCGACCGGTTGGGGCAAAGTCTATTACGCCCCGGTCGATGTCGAGTTCGCGGAACATGACACGGTCCAACCCGATCTGCTCGTCATCCGCCGCGACCGCATGCATCTCTATCGCGGCAATACGTTCTTTGGCGCCCCGGACATCGTCATCGAAATCCTCTCGCCATCGAATCGCTCGTACGACGAGTTTGCCAAAGCTCGCCTCTACGCGGCCAATGGCGTGCTGGAATACTGGGTCGCGGATCCGATGACGCCCGACTTCCGTCTGATGGCGCTCCGCGACGGCCAGTATGTGCCTGTTGAACCGGACGCCAACGGGTTGCTGCATTCGACAGTTGTCCCAGGGCTCGCCGTCGATCCTGTGGTGCTGCTGTTCGGGCTCGGCGATTAGGCCTCGCTTGCAAGACCACGCCTTTCCGCGTTTCAGGCGGAATCGCATCGTTCGGCTCGACCCGGTCGTCCGCGATACGTTGCTGCTCACGGCGCACGCCGTGCTCTACAGCCACGGCAATTGGATCGTCTCATCCCCCCGAAAAATACGTATCCCGATTCCGTCATTTGTACGACCCGAGGGAACGCGCACGCCGATATATTGAGGGCGTTCCGCCAGCGAAGCAGGGCATCCGCGGGTCAGCACCGCGGGCGCAGGCCCAGTCCATGCTGATCCTCTACGTTGCCAGATCAATACGGAAGGAGTGGCGCCATGGCGATCGCACAAGCAACCAGGCGCTCCCCGGTCACCCTGGACGATGTGACGGTCGAATCGCTCAAGACCAAGGTGCGCGGCGAGGTTCTCCGTCCTGGTGACGAGGGATATGACGCCGCCCGCGCGGTCTGGAACGCTATGATCGACCGGCGACCGGCGCTCATCGTCCGCTGCGCCGGCGTGGCCGACGTGATCAGCGCCGTCGATTTCGCCCGCGCCCGCGATCTCTTGGTGTCGGTGCGCGGGGGCGGCCACGCCGTCGCCGGTTTCGCCGTCTGCGACGACGGGCTCGTGATCGACCTGTCGCGCATGAAGGGGATTCGGGTCGATCCGGCCGCCCGCACCGTTCGGGCCGAACCCGGCCTGACCTGGGGCGAGTTCGACCATGAGACACAAGCCTTCGGCCTGGCCACAACCGGCGGCTTTGTCCCTTCCACGGGCGTCGCCGGCCTGACGCTCGGCGGCGGTCTTGGCTACCTCATGCGCCGCTTCGGTGCTGCCTGCGACAACCTCGTCTCCGTGGACATCGTCACCGCCGACGGTCGGTTGCTCACCGCCAGTGCTACCGAGAACGAGGATCTCTTTTGGGCCGTGCGCGGCGGCGGCGGCAACTTCGGCGTCGTCACGTGGTTCGAGTTCCGGCTTCACCCGATCGGCCCGACCGTGACCGCCGGGCTGATCGTCCATCCGTTCGCGGCGGC
>JBOGUE010000260.1:0-6015 GCA_050695955.1 Thermomicrobiales bacterium
TTGTTCGGGGGTCGACGGAGCGGCGACCGGGGTCGCCTCGGCCGCCGGCGCCGGTTGGGCGCCGTTCGTCGCCGCCGCGCCCGCGCCTTCGGCGACGACGCCGAGCAACTCGCCGACGGTGACGACGTCCCCCTCCTGCTTCTCGATCTTGCCAAGGACACCGTCGTCCGGCGCGGTCACGTCGAGGTTAACTTTGTCCGTCTCCAACTCCAGCAGCGTCTCGCCGCGGCTGACCTCGTCGCCCTCGCCTTTCAGCCACGTGCCGACCACGGCGTCGACCAACGACTCGCCGAGCGGTGGAACCCGGATTTCAACCGGCATGGTTTTGGTGCTCCCGAATTGTGTGAGGGTGGCAGGACGTGCTGTCTGCTGTGAGCACGTGTGAGCGTGGAACCATCGCTCGCCCTTCGATTCCTAAACCGCAATCGCGCCATTGTACATGACGGCGCTGTGCCTACTATACCGCCGATTCGTCCGCCATCGCGACGCACGCCGATCGGGGCCAAAGCACAGGAAAGGAGCAGCGTCCGCGACGACCATCGGCACGCTCAACTCACGCGCCACCCACGTTCCCAGCGCGGGACGACGCGATGCGTGCCCACTATCAGGTCGAGGACGCCTTCCCGGTTCCCTTGGGAACGGGATGCGGTTCAAGGTAGACGTTCTTCACCTCCGGCGCCGCCTCGCGCATGCGGGTCGTCATGCGCCGCAACAGGTGCTCGATCTCATCCGTCGTCAGGTTGTCCACGATGTTGATTTCGCCGGTCACAAGAACACTGTTGAGGCCGAGCTGCATCGTCAGCAAGGTGACGATCTCCTCCACCTCGGGAAACTCCGTGATCGCCGCGCGAATTGCGTCTCGCGTGCGCGGAGCCGCCGCTGATCCGAGAAGCAGCGTCCGTGTCTCTTTGCCGAGCATGATGGCAACGGCGATGAGCAGCAGACCAATCAGCACCGAGGCGAGCCCGTCGAACCCCGCGTTGCCGGTGACCTGGAGCAGGACGAGCCCGCCCGCCGCCAACGCCACGCCGGTCGTCGCGGCGACATCCTCGTAGAGCGCGGTCTTGAGCGTCACGTCGCGGGTCTCCCGCAGAAACGTGCGGAGACTCTGCCCGAGCTGGTCCGCCTGGCGCCGTGCTTCTCTGACCGCGAGGACGAGGACCGCGCTGTCGAAGACGAAGGCGAGTCCGAGCACGAGATAGCTGAGCCAAAAGCCGTCGTGATGCTCTTCGCCACCAGCTCGCAGCTTTTGGATGCCTTCGTACAGCGAAAAGAACGCACCGGCCACGAAGATGAAGACGGCGGCGAGGAACGCCCAGAAGAAGCGCTCCTTCCCATGGCCGTACGGATGCTCTTCGTCCGCTGGGTTGTCGCTGAGGGAAATGCTGACGAGCAGGAAGACCTGATTCACCGTGTCGGCAACCGAGTGGGCCGCCTCGGCGAGCATCGCCGCACTCCCGGTCACCAGTCCGACGGCAAATTAACTGGCCGCGATCACCGCGTTGGCCCCCAGGGCCGCCAGGACGATCCTTTTGCTTCCTTTCGCCAGACCGACCTTCCATTGAGAGGCTGATGTGCGGACGAGCCATCACTGGCTAACTGGCGAGCTGGCGAGCTGGCTAGCGACGCTTCGCCCTCGTCGCGGTCGCTGGCTCAGCCGCCGCGCCGTTCTTGACCTGTCGCGTCGCGCGGCCGTTGCGCTTGGCGCCGGTCGCCGGTTCCGGCGCAGCGGCAAACGCGGCCGCGACGATGCGCGCCTGCTCCGCGGCGTGGCGCTCGGCTGATCCTTCCGCCGGGCTGGCCCGCTCCGGCCGGCCCTCGTAGCGCAGCGGCAGCTCGCCGCCGGTCAGCTCCTGCAACCGCGGCGCCGTGTATGCCCAGGCGCCCATGTTCTTCGGTTCTTCCTGCAACCAGACGATCTCCGCCAGGTTCGGGTACTCGCCGATCACGGTGCGCAACGCCGAATTCTGGAACGGCGCCAACTGCTCGACGCGGGCAATCGCCACACGCTCCGCATCCTGCCGTTGATCGCTCGCGTCGAGATCGATCGCCACCTTGCCGCTGCAGAGGACTAGCCGCGTCACCGCCTCGCGCCGGTCGGCCGCATGCGGGTCGTCGATCACCGGCTGGAAGGTGCCCTCGGTGAACGCCGCCACCGGCGACGCCGCCATCGGGTGCCTGAGTAGGCTCTTCGGGGTCATCAGCACCAATGGCCGGCGGTCGATCGAGAGGAGCGCCGCCTGCCGCCGCAGCAGATGAAAGTACTGCGCGGCGGTCGTGCAGTTGGCGACCCGAATATTGTCTTGCGCCGCGAGTTGAAGATACCGCTCGATCCGCGCGCTCGAATGCTCCGGCCCTTGCCCCTCATATCCATGTGGCAAGAGGAGGACCAATGCCGGCTCTTGCCCCCACTTGGCGCGGGCAGCGACCATGAACTGGTCGATGATAATCTGCGCCCCATTCCCGAAGTCGCCGAACTGCGCTTCCCAGAGCACGAGCGCGTCCGGCGCATGCACGCTATAGCCGTACTCGAACCCGACCGTCGCCTGCTCCGAGAGCGGGCTGTTGTAGACCGCGAACGAGGCCGCGGCGCCGGGCAGATGCTGAAGCGGCGTGTAGGTCGTGCCGGTCTCCGCGTTGTGCAGCACCAAGTGACGTTGGCTAAAGGTGCCGCGCTGCGTATCCTGGCCCGTCAGGCGAATAGGAATGCCGTCGGCCAGGATCGCGGCGAAGGCGAGCGACTCGCCATGCGCCCAGTCGATCTTCGGCTCGTCCGTGTCGAGGATGCCGGCCCGCCGGCCCCATTGCCGCGCCAGTTTCGCGCTTTGCTTGAACCCCTCCGGCGTGGCATGGACCGCGTCGTGGAAGGCGCGCAACTGCGCCACGGAAAGCGCCGTCTCGACCGTGCGCCGGCCGTTCGGCGAGGGGATTTCCTCATCCATCAGCGACGTGCTGTCGGCGATCGAGCGGCGGACGGCCGCCAGGCGATCCAGCGCCTCTTTCAGCAGCCCGTCGGATTCCTCGGCCGGGACCGTGCCATCGGCCGCCAGGCGATCCGCCCAGATCTTGCGCACCGTCGGGTGCGTGCCGATCGTGTCGTACATCCGCGGCTGGGTGAAGGCCGGCTCGTCCCCCTCGTTGTGCCCCCAGCGGCGGTAGCCGATCAGGTCGACGAGAAAATCCTTACTAAAGCGCGCCCGGTAGGCCATCGCCAGCCGGGCGACCATCAGGCACGCCTCCGGGTCGTCGGTATTGACGTGGACGATCGGCATCTCGTAGCCCTTGGCCACGTCGCTGGCATAGAGCGTCGAGCGGGCCTCCGCCGTATCCGTCGTAAAGCCGATCTGGTTATTGACGATGATGTGGATCGCGCCGCCAGTGGTGTAGCCCGCCAGGCCGGCCATATTCAGCGTCTCGGCCACGATCCCCTGGCCGGGGAAGGCGGCGTCGCCGTGCAGCAAGATCGCCATCGCGGCGCTGGAATCGTGCTCCGGCAGTCCGGCCTTATCTCGCACGTCTTGCGCGGCGCGGGCCATGCCGACCACGACCGGGTTGACCGCCTCCAGGTGGCTCGGGTTCGGCGCCAGCACCAGCGGCACCTCGACCATCGTCCCATCCTGCCGGCGCAGCAGTCGCGCGCCGAGGTGGTATTTGACGTCGCCGGTCAGGTCGGACGAGGCGTCGCTCGGCGACGTCGCCGCGCGCTGCCGCCCCCCCTCGAAGGCGGCCACGATCGCCGCGTACGGTTTGCCGAGGACGTGGGTCATCACGTTCAACCGGCCGCGGTGGGCCATGCCGACGACGATCTCCCTCGTCCCATTCGAGGCCGCTTCATTGACAATGCGGTCCAGCATCGGCACCAGGATGTCGTCGCCCTCGATCGAGAAGCGTTTCTGCCCCAGATAGGTCTGATGCAGGAATCGTTCGAACGCCTCGACGTCGGTCAGGCGGCGCAGCAGCGCCCGCTTGGCCGCCGGCTCCAGCGGCGTGGCAAGCTGCCGCGTCTCCACGGCATCGCGCAGCCAGCGCCGCTCCTCCGCCGCCTGGATGTGATCGAAGTCGTAGCCGACCGAACCAGAGTAGATCGCCCGCAGGCGGGCGATCGCCTCGGCCGCGTTCGCCGCGCGCTCGGCGACCGGTCCCTCGACGACGTTCGCCGGCAACGACGCCAAATCGGCGTCGGTCAGGTTGTGGGCGGCGGGGTCGAGCTCCGGTGCGCCCGGCGGCTCGCTGCCGAGCGGGTCGAGCCGCGCTGCCAGGTGGCCGTACTCGCGAATCGCGACCGCGAGCGTCGCCGCGCCGACGATCTTTTGGACGGCGGCCGCCGTTGGCGCCGCCGTCGTGGTCCGGAGTGGGGCGGTGGTCGTGATGGTGGGAGGTTTGGTGGCGGTTGCGGTTGCAGTGGCGGTCGCGCCGTTGACGGAGATCGGGGTGGCGTCGAAGGCTGAGAAGAAGTCTCGCGTCTCGGCGTCGACCGACGCCGGATCGGCGAGGTATTGATCGTAGAGTTCCAGCACATACCCGGCATTGGGTCCAAAAAACCCGCGCAGGTCGCTCATGACCGCCTCACTAGCTCCCGAGCGTCCGGTGCCCCGGCGGTCCTCGCCGGCCGATGGCGCTCGTCGTCCGGCACCCGCGTCGCGCCTCCCTCGTCGCCACGCCAATGCCGCCGCGGGGGTGCGCCCCGGCCGCGTCGTGCCTCGTGGGCCATGGACGAGAAGAGCAAGCACCGGCCGCGCGCCACCCGCACGCGCACGGCAGAATAGCATACCGGCCCGCCCCCCGGACCGTTCGGCCTGGGCCGGTTGCACGATTCGTTGACGCCGCGTGAGGCTGCCGGCACACAACTGCTGGCACGGCCGCGACCCATAGGCGCGTCAGCGTCGCGGCGGAGCGGTGCGCGGCAACGTGATCGTAAAGCGGGAACCGATGCCCGGTCGGCTCTCGACGGTGACCTGCCCGCCGTGGGCCGTGGCAATCGTGCGGACCAGCGTCAACCCCAGTCCGGTGCCGCCGCGCCGGCGCGAACGGCCGCGATCCCCCCGAAAGAACGGCTCGAAGACGTGCGGCAGGTCGCCGGGCGCGATGCCTTCGCCGTTGTCGGCCACCCAGAAATCGACGGAAGCTGGTTCGACCTGCCATCCGAGGCGGATCACGCCACCCGGCGCCGTGTGCTGGACCGCGTTGTCGACGAGGTGGAGGAGGGCCTGCTGGATGCGGTCCGGATCGGCGTGGACGGTCACCGGCACTCCCGCTTCAACAGCGATCGCGCGTTCCCGCCCCAACGCCTGAGCGTGCGGGAGGATATCGTCGACGAAGCGAGGGAGGGCCAGCGGCTGCGTTTGGACGACCGCTTCCGCGTCCAAGCGGCTCACGTCCAGCAACTGCTCCGCGAGGCGATGCAGGCGCGTCACCTCGTGGTGCATGCGTTCGATCAGGTCGCTCGCCGTGGCCGGATCGTCGCGCGCCCCGCGCAGCAGGACTTCCAGCGTACCGGCCAGCCCGGTCAGGGGCGTGCGCAGCTCGTGCGCGGCGTCGGCGATGAAACGACGCTGGGCCGTGAACGCGGCCTCGATGCGCATGGCCATTTCGTCAACGGCGGTGGCGAGCTGGCCGACCTCGTCTTGTCGCCGCGGCAGATCGACACGGGCGTCAAGGTTGCCGGCGGCGATGCCGCGACAGGTGCCGATCATCCGGCGCAGCGGCGCGAGCGCGGACGTCGTGAGCCAGAGGCTGCCGAGGGCGCCGATCACGAGGGCGGCGAGAACTCCAAGCCCAAGCAGCAGCCGCTCTCGACCCAAGACGTCGTTTGCCAGATCCAACGTCGTCGCCAATTGGACGACCCCGAGGACCTCCGCTTGGTTCGGTTCGGAGCGCAGGGGGAACAGCGTCACGAGCGTTTCCCGCCCGTCGAGCTCGGCGACATACGAAACGTCGTCGTCACCGGCAAGTGCCCGCTTGATCTGATCCGCGTCCGCTGGCGCCGGCGGTGCTTCCGCCGTCGGCCACCCGTTC
>JBOGUE010000261.1:0-3160 GCA_050695955.1 Thermomicrobiales bacterium
ATGTCCGCGAGCGAGAAGTCGTTCTTGATCGCCGTCATCTTGAGTTGCGGGATACGCAGCGGTGGGAGGCCATCGCGCGGCGCGAGTTGCTCTCGGAGCTTCAGCGCCTGCGCTTCGGCCTTTGCCGTGTGATCTTCGATGCTTTGGATCACCGCCCCACCCGTGTAGGCGGATGTGCCGGCCGGAGATCGCTCCGGCGCGAGTTCGTCGATCGCGGCGATGGGGAATTGCACCGTCGACGTCTCGGTGACGGGCACCAGGCGCCCTTCAGCGTTCTGGCGCAGCACCGCACGCGTTCGCCGGTCGATGAATTGCTCATTGAGCACGCCGACTTTGCGGAGTAGGTCTTCGTAGCGTTCGTGCCCCAGCACTTCCAGCGTGTCGAGGAGTTCGATACCGGTATAGCGCCCGAAGGGCAGGCGGAGCCCGCGACCAAGCGTCTGCTCGGTCAGAATCTCGGAGACGGAGGCGCGCATCGAGGCGATGACGTAGACGTTCTTGACGTCCCAACCCTCCTTCAGCATCCCAACGGAGATGACGACGCGGTACGGACTGCCCGGCTCCTCCAGCCGGTCGAGTTGGGCGAGCGCGGCATCGGGCGCGTCGGAATGGACCGTCAGCACCTTGTCGGTGTACCGACCGCCAGCGAAGGACGGATCGGTGACGATGCCCTCGATCTCTTCGGCTTCCGCGATGCTAGGGGCGATCACCAGCATCACGGGAACGACCGGCGCTGCCCCCGACTGCTGGCACCAACGCGCGATGACCTGCTCCTTGAGTTCGAGCAGCCGCACCCCATCCAAGAGCTTGGTCTGCGGATCGGTCCGGTCGTCCTTGCGACCGACCAGAACGGGCGTCTTGACAAGCTTGTCCGCGATCGCGGCGGCGAGCGGGTAGCGGAAGATGATCTGGTCCACCGGCGTCTGCCGGTGCGGCGTCGCGGTGAGGCCGATCAGCACCCACGGGTGCAAGTCGCGGACCGCCGCCGAAAAGGCGCGGCCGTAGTAGGTGTGGTGTTCGTCGGCAAAGACGACGAGATCGGCCAAGCCCTGAAGGTGGGCATAGAACGCCGCACCCAGCCCCTCTTGGAACTTGTGCGTCTTCCGACCAACCTTCGACTCGGGCTTGAGGAGCGCCTGGACGGTGAAGATAAAGAGCTTGACCTGCTCCGGGTCTTCCATCGCGGCGCGCATCGCCGGCGTGGCGAAGTTCTCGCTCGTGATGACGACGGGGCGCACCTCCATGCCGCCGAGCAGGCTCTTGGGATGCCCCGGCGTGAAGCTGGCAACCGACTTGTCGAGGATCGTCCGGCCCGGTGTGATCACCGCAAAGTTGTGGACGCCATCGGCGGCGAGGTACTTGATCGCGGAGGCGAGGACGTACGTCTTGCCGACCCCCGTGGCCACGTCGGCGACCGCCTCGAACGGCGGCGGTTCGCGGTCGATCTCGAAGTGCCGGATGGTCTCGAAGACAATACTCTCCAGCGCTTCCTTGTTCGGCTGCCGGAGGTCAAGGCGGGCGGCGATGGCCTCGATGCGGTCGAGGCCGAAGGGGCCAGCCGCCACCTCAGCGACGCTCACGACGTCACCGCCCCGCTCCCGCAGAGAGCGACATTTACAGTTGGGGGATAGAGTGCTAGAATGCCGGCAATGTGCCAAATGTCACGTCTGACTGGGGGGTGAGTCCAACGCCGACCCTCGCTCCAAGGCATGGTGTTGAGCGTGAACAAGCAGGAAACCGGCGCCGCAGACTCCGTCTGGACCCGGGTCCTGGACCGTGGCCCAGTAACGGCCGGCAAGGGTAGTTGCCGCAGTGTCTCAGGTATGCACACGCGTCGAGGAGGAGTCCCCATGGCGAAGCGCTTCGAGCCGCTGACCAGTCGCCGCACGCTGCTGAAGACCGGCGCCGCCGCAACGGCTATGCTCGCCGCCGGACGCACCCCAGGGCGTGCCTTCGCTCGCGCACAAGCCGCCACACAGGTCCTGCGCCTTCCCGCCTCCCCCCTCATCTCGACCGGACCCTTCGACCTCGGTTTGATCGGCGGCGGTCCCGGCATCCAGATGGCCAACCTTATGTTCGAGGGGCTGACCGTCTACGACTGGAACTCAAAGCAGGTGCTGCCGGCAGCCGCCGAGCGGTGGGAAGTCTCTGAAGACAACCTCACCTACACCTTCTTCTTGCGCCCGGGCATGATCTGGAGCGATGGCTCGCCGCTGACCGCGCACGACTACGAATTCGCCATCAAGCGCAACCTCGATCCGGCGCTCGGCGGGCCGCTGACGACCTATCTCTATCCGCTCGAGGGCGCGCAGGAGTACAACACCGGCGCGACAGACGATCCGGACAGCGTCGCCGTCACCGCCACGGACGACCTCACCCTCGAGATGGTGATGACCGGCGTCACCCCCTACTGGCCGGTCATGCTGGCTCTCTGGACCGCATTCCCGATCAATCAGGCTTCGATCGACGCGGGCGGCCCCAACTGGATGGAACCCCGATACCTGATCACCAACGGCCGCTACACGATGGAGTCGTGGGAAGACGACCAGAGCATGGTCCTGGTCCGCAATGAGAGCTTTCATGGGACCAAGCCCACCATCGAGCGGATCGAGTACACGCTCTTCCAGGATCCAAACGAACAGGCTCTCGCCTCCTTCGAAACTGGCGAGGTCGATGTCGCGCCGGTCTCGGCCGCAAAGGTCGACTTCGTCGCCAGCGATCCGGACTTGAGCGAGCTTCGCCAGACGTATCCCGTCTCCGGGACGTGGCATCTGCGGCTCGACATGAGTAACCAGGACTCCATCCTCTCGAACGTCGACGTCCGCAAGGCGCTCTACCTCGCGATCGACCGAGACCTCCTGGCCAACCAGGTCCTCAAAGGCGTGCCGGCTCCGTCGCTGGTCCACACCTCGCCGGACATCCCCTCCTATGACTCGAATGTCGGGTTAGCCGGGACCGTCGAGGACGCCAAAGCGATGCTTGCCGCGGCCGGTTTCCCCGACGGCAACGATTTCCCCGGTTTCAGGCTCGGCTACGTTCCCACCCAAGAGAACGCCCAGCTCGTTAGCGAAGCGCTCGTCCAGATGTGGAACGACAATCTCGGTATCACCACCGTAGCCGCCTTCGCCGTCCCGACTGACTGGCGGCAGCGGATCAGGAC
>JBOGUE010000262.1:0-4490 GCA_050695955.1 Thermomicrobiales bacterium
GAGGAGATCAGCGCCCGCGAGATCATGGTGCCGCGGGTCGACGTTGTCGCCGTCGATATCGATGAGCCGTTGACGGAGATCGTGGACACGATCACCGCGGCAGGTCACTCGCGGATTCCGGTCTATCACGAAACGATCGATCATCTTGAAGGCGTCCTCTACGCCAAGGATCTGCTCCCGTATGTCGGCGGCAACGGCGACTTCCCTCATATCAAGGAGATGTTGCGGCCGATCTACGTAGTGCCTGAATCGAAACCGGTGGACGACCTGCTCAAGGAGATGCGTCGCGAACACATCCACATCGCCATCGTTGTCGACGAGTACGGCGGCGTCGCCGGCATCGTGACGATTGAGGACATCCTCGAGGAGATCGTCGGCGAGATCCAGGACGAGTACGATACGGAGCTGCCGCGCTTCCAGATCGTCGGCGACGACGAGCTTATCGCCGACGGTCGCCTCCCGATCGAGGACGCCGAGGAGGCATTGCGCTATAGGATCGAACGGGACGAGCAGGATGACTTCGGCACGCTGGGCGGCTTTGTTCAAGCGCGCCTTGGCCGCTTGCCGCGTGCTGGTGATGAATTCGACGTCAACGGTATCCACGTCGAGATTCTCGACGTGGAACGGCACAGGATTCGGCGCCTTCGTCTCCTCAAGCGCCGCGTCGACGGGATGCTGGCGGAGGACGACCCGCGAGTCGAGCGAGTCAACGCGGGCGAGACTGCCGATACATGATCGTCGGCCGCCAGGTCATCTACCTCCCGCGCGTCACCAGCACGATGGAGGAAATCGAGCGATACGCCGCGGCCGGCGAGCCAGAAGGCGTCGTCGTGGTTGCGGACGAACAAACTGCTGGACGGGGCCGGTCCGGCCGGACGTGGCGCGCGCCCGCCGGATCGTCGATCCTCTGTTCGATCCTCTTGCGGCCAAAACTCTTCGCCGACCATCTCACCACCATACCCCTGATCGCCGGCGTGGCCGTGGCCGAGGCGATCGAGGAGCACGTGCCCGTCCGCTGCCACCTAAAGTGGCCGAACGACGTCTGGATCGACAGCAAAAAAGTCGCCGGGATCCTCATGACCTCCCGCATGAACTCATCGGGAGTCGCTCACGTCAATCTCGGGATCGGTGTCAACGTGACGGTTCCCCGAGAAGCGTTACCTGATGGAGCGACGAGCCTCGATGCCGCATCTGGTTGCAACGTTGCCCGCGATCGGCTTCTGACGTCGCTCCTGACACGACTCGACGCACACTATGCCTGTCTGCTCACCAATGGGCCGCACTCCGGACTCAGTGCGTGGCGTGGTCGCGCGGCGCTGATCGGTGAGCACGTTGTGGTGAAGGCGGAGGATCGCGAGGAAACAGGTCGCTTTGTCGGTATCGACGACGACGGTGCACTCTTGCTGGCCCAGGACGGCGGCACGAAGCGCATCGTCGCCGGTGACCTGACTCGCGGCCCGCGGGCATTGGAGCAGACGCCGTAGGAGTGGACGAGTCGCTCCACATGTAGGAGATTGTGGCTGGCGCTGGCGGAATACGCCATCCATCCACATTACTTGTTCACCGCTATGGCGATATCTGCCAATCGCGCCACGGCGCCGTCCGCTTGTCCGTCCATTTTCTGCTCTCCTATACTCTCGCGCATGAAGAGACAAACGCTAAGCACAATCCAACGGGCGATGAGGCCGGTGTTCCGACAAAGTGAGGTCGCTTGATGAATTTCGACCTGAGTGAAGAACAGATCCAGGTGCGCGAGATGGTGCGCGAGTTTGCGCGACGAGAAGTGGCGCCCCATATCCAGGAGTGGGACGCCAAGGGCGAGTTCCATCGCGAGGTGCTCGACAAGATGGGCGAGCTCGGTATCCTCGGATTGCCCATCCCGGAAGAGTTTGGCGGCCTTGGGCTCGACTACGTCTCACTCGCGCTTGCCTGCGACGAGTTGGAGTACGTCGACACCTTTCTTCGGGTCGTGATGAGCGTCCACGTCGGACTCAATAGCCTGTCGCTGCTGCAATGGGCAACCGACGAGCAGAAGCAGCGGTGGCTCGTGCCGCAGGCGCAGGGCGCGAAGCTTGCGACCTTCGCCCTCACCGAGCCGAACGCCGGCTCCGACGCCGGCAACATCGAGTCGACGGCCGTGCACGACGGCGACAGCTACCTCCTCAACGGCGCCAAGATGTGGATCTCATTGGCCGACGTCGCGGATCATTTCCTCGTCTTCGCCAGCAGCGATCGCTCGCTAAAGCATCGCGGGCTGTCGGCATTCATTGTTGAGCGCGGGATGGCGGGTCTAACGACCGGCAGCATCAAAGGCAAGCTCGGAGTGCGGGCCGGTAATACCGGCGAACTTGCATTCGACAACGTTCGCATCCCGATCGAAAACAGGATCGGGGAAGAAGGTGAGGGCTTCAAGATTGCGATGAGCTGCATCGATCAGGGACGCTTCACCGTGGCGGCTGGTATGTGTGGCCTGACTCGTGCGTGCTTGGATGCCAGCGTCAAGTATGCGAACGAGCGCCAAGCGTTTGGCCAGGCGATCGGTCGCTTCGAGCTGGTGCAGCAAATGATCGCCAAGATGGCAGCGGGGCGTGAGGCGTCCTGGCTGCTGACGATGCAGGCAGCGGAACTGAAGAATCGGGGTGTGCGGAACACGCGGGAAACATCCCTCGCGAAGTGGTACGCCTGCGACGTTGCCGAGCAATCGGCGAACGACGCGATCCAGGTCCATGGTTCGTACGGCTATTCGAACGAGTATCCGGCCGAACGCTTCTGGCGCAACGCGCGCGGCGCCGTGATTTATGAGGGCACGCGAGAGGTACATACGATTCTTCAGGCCGAGTACGCGCTCGGGTACCGCCAGGACAAGCCCCTTCGCTGCCCGCAACAACCGGCGCCCGGCTTCGCGCTTGCCGATCCCGTCGCCGCTGATTAAGCCGATAGGAGCCGGATCAATGACACGCGCGGTTATCCTCGGCGGGGCACGGACCCCATTCGGCAAACTGAATGGATCGCTGGCCCCGATGAGCGCCGTCGACCTCGGAGCCGTGGCCATCAAGGCGGCGATCGCGCGCTCGTGCGTCACCGCTGAGGATGCGTCGCACGTCATCATGGGCATGGTGTTGCAAGGCGGCGCGGGACAAATCCCGTCCCGGCAGGCGGCGTTTAAGGCTGGTCTCAAAAAGACCGTGACCTCGGAGACGGTCAATCGGGTCTGTGGATCCGGCATGCGCGCGATCACCCTGGCCGAGATGATGATTCGCCTCGACGAGCATGAAGTCATCGTCGCCGGCGGCATGGAGAGCATGACCAATACACCCTATCTCATTCGCAACGCGCGACAGGGATACCGGATGGGCGACGGCGTCCTCGAAGATATGATGCTCAACGACGGCCTCATGTGCGCCCTCGAGTCCTGCCACATGGGTGTCCACGGCGGCAACGTCGCCGCCGAAGAAGGGGTCGGCCGCGAAGCGCAGGACGCCTGGGCGTTGCGCTCACACCAGCGGTACTTCGAGGCGCTTCAACGAGGTGTCTTCAAAGAAGAGGTCGTGCCGGTTGAGGTTCCCGCCAGAAAGGGAACGACCGTCGTCGTGGAGGATGAGTCGCCCCGCGCCGACACCAGCGTCGAAGCCCTGGCCAAGCTCAAACCCGCGTTCGATCCTACAAGCACCGTCACGGCGGGGAACGCGCCGGGCATCAACGACGGCGCGGCCGCCGTTATCGTCGCTTCCGAGCAGTGGGCAAATGCGCACGAACTCACGCCGGTCGCATCAATCCTCTCCCATGCCGCGGCGGCGTGGGGTCCTGCCTATCTCGCCTACACACCGGCAATGGCCACCCAACTCGCGCTGGAGCGGGCCGGGTTGACCGTGAATGACGTCGACGTGATGGAAATCAACGAGGCATTCGCCAGCGTTTCCATCATCTCCGCTCGCCGGCTCGGCATCGATCTGGACAAGGTCAACGTCAACGGCGGCGCCGTCGCCCTCGGACACCCGATTGGCGCCAGCGGTGCGCGGATCACGATTTCCTTGATGAATCAACTTCGCCGCCAGGGCGGCGGCATCGGTGTCGCCGCGATCTGTTCCGGCGGCGGCCAGGGCGATGCAATCGTGATCGAGGTCGCCGGCCCCAAACATGCGTCGAGGCAATAGGAGACGAAAGCGTGATCGAGAAACGCGAATTGGTCAGCCTGCCGCCGCCTATGGTGCTCGCCGTCGGTGGCGTTACCCCGCGGATTGCGCCGGACGTCTTTCTTGCTCCCGGTTCCGTCGTCGCCGGCGATGTCGAAATCGGTCCAGGTTCCAGCGTCTGGTTCAACGCCGTGATCCGGGGCGACAGCGCGCCGGTTCGCATCGGCGCTCGCACCAACGTCCAGGATGGCGCGGTGCTCCATGTCGACCCCGATGCCCCGTGCACCGTCGGCGACGATGTCACTATTGGCCATCGTGCCATAGTCCACGGCACGACAATCGGCGACTTCGTGACGA
>JBOGUE010000263.1:0-10615 GCA_050695955.1 Thermomicrobiales bacterium
CGTCGGAGGCGATCGTTTCGATGTCGCGCGTCACGACGAAGATCTCGGCCCCGCCCCCGGCGTTGTCGATCAGATCCTCCGACCACTCGTCGAGGTGCAGGCCGTGGGAGAAAACCGCGTCGGCTTCCTCGACCGTGACCAGATCCTCGGGGGCAGGTTCGAAGTCGTGGGGGTCGGCGTTGGCCGGCAAAAGCGACTCGACTGCAACACGCTCTCCGCCGATCTGAGCGACGAAATCGGCGATGATGCCCGTGGTGGCAACGACAGACAACGGGTCACCGTCGCGGAGCGGCGCGGCCGGCAGCGACGCGGGCTCGGGGAATGGCGGGAAGCCGCCGGCCGGCGGCGAAGATTGCTCTTGCGCGGACGCGCTGCCGCTCGCGCCAAGCAATCCCGCGAGCATCGCCGCGACCAACGCCATCCACGAGATACGAGTTCCGCTCGTGCAAAGAATACGAACAGCCATTGTTCCCCACGACCTCCTACCGGCCGGCATTGCTCTTTTGTGCACACGGTCGGGGGCATACCGTTCAGACCCCGCCCTCGATGCCGGACCGCACGGTAGCACGTATTGAGACGATGTGTCAATAACTGGTGGGAATTAGTGGGCGATAACGGCGACGGCGCTTTCCTGGCAGGTCGGGCAGACGCCAAAGACCTCCAGGTGGTGACCATGGATGGAAAAGTCGGTGTCGCGCACCAGGTCGGTGACCAGCTCGTCGACCGGGCACCGGGTGAAGGCAACCGTCGTGCCGCACTCGGAGCAGACGAGGTGGTGGCGGTGGCCGGGGATGCCGACGACGTACGCCGGGTGCCCGCCCGGTTGCAGCAGCCGGGTCAGGACGTCGATCGAGGCGAGGATTTCGAGTGTACGGTAGATGGTGGCGCGGCCGATTCCAGGTAACTCTGCCACTAGCTGCTCGGCGGAGAAGGGGCGACGGCGCTGTAAGACCGCGGAAACGACGTCGCGTCGCGGCCCTGTCAGGCGGTAGCCGTGATCGGTGAGGATGCCGCTGACGTCGTGTTCGGTAATCGGGGCGGTGGCCATGTCCATGCCGGAAAGGGTAGCACAGCCGTTCCGGCGGCCCGCCGGGCAACCCGCGTGGGATAATGGACCGAAGACGACGAACGGGTACGCCGACTGATTCGAGGGATGGATGATCAGTTTACGAACGGTGGGCCGTCGACGAGGGCGTTCAGGCGCTCTGCTCACCGTCAGGTTCATCTGGGCAATTCTCGCGTTGACCGTCGCCGGGGTCGTGGCGCAGGTCGGCATGCCGGCCAATGCGTCGGCCCAGGCGACCCGCGCGGTCGTCTGGGACCAGTACGACGTTTCGCTGACGCTGCGGCCGGATGGGTCGTATCGTGTCGTCGAGCGGATGGTGGTCGACTTCCAGGGCGGGCCGTTTACCTTCGGCAACGCGGCGATCCAACGTGAGCACCTTGAGGGCATCAATAACGTCGGACTCACCGAGGCCACGCCCGACGGTGACGTCGTTTACGAACCGGTTGACTGGGACGACTTTGAGCGTGAGCGGCGAACCTACACCGCCACCCTGACGAACACCGAGATCCGGATCGAGTGGGGCTTCGAGCCGACAACCAGCGAGGAGCGGATCTTCCTCCTCTCGTATGACGTCTACGGCGCACTTCGGGTCTATCCTAACAATGACCCGCCCAACCAGCAAATCTGGTGGACGGCGATTGGCAGCGACGTGACCGAGATTGCGCCGGTGCGCGAATCGACGGTGACGGTGACGTTGCCGCTCGCGGTTCCGCTCGATCAGGTGCGGATCGGCGAGTCCGGCGAGGATGACCCGGCCGATTACACCGCCGACGGGCAAATCTTCACCTGGCAGCGGACAAACCTCGAGGATGGTGACTCGTTCGAGTTGCGCGTCCAGTTCCCGATGATCCTTAACGCCGCGCCCCCGCCGTGGCAGCAAGAAGACGACGAGCGGCGCCGGGAAGACGAGGAAGACGAAGAGCGCGGCGCGATTCTCAACCTCATGTTCCTCGGTATCGGTCTCGCCTCGGCGGTCCTCGGCGGCGTCGGCGTCTACGGCCTCTGGTATACCCGCGGCCGTGATCCCCAGATCGGTCCTGTCGCCGACTTCCTGCCCAAACCGCCCGACGATCTCCCGCCCGGCGCCGCCGGGGCGCTGGTGGATGAGGTGGCCCACGAGCGCGACGTCGTGGCGACGTTGGTCGATCTGGGCCACCGCGGCGTCGTTAAGATCGACGAGGTCGTCGAGGAGGGCATCCTTGGCTTCGGCGGCGGGCGCGACTTCAACCTGCGCTTGGAGAAAGACGACGCTCCACTCGCGCCGTTCGAGCTCGCGCTGCTCGGAGCGCTCTTCGGCTCGACGCTGAAGGCCGGCGAGGAAGTGAAGCTGAGCAGCGCCAAGAGCCGCTTCACCCAATCGCAGGAGACCATCAAGAACCACCTCTACGAAGAACTGGTGAAGCGGGGGTATTTCCCCACGTCGCCCGAGAAGACCCGCTCGACCTTCAAGAACGTCGGCGTCGCCGCGCTGGTGATCCTCGGGATCGGCGGCTGGACGGTGATCAGCGCGGTGGCCGATATCGCGCCACTGGTTTGGCTGGTCTTCGTGGTCTTCATCGTGCTGGCGATCGCGCTGGTTCTGACGGCAAAGGCAATGCCGCGCAAGTCGCTTGCCGGCGCCGAGTCGGCGGCGAAGTGGCGCGCTTTCCGCCGCTACCTGGAAGACATCGACCGCTACGAGAAGTTGGACGAGGCGAAGGGGATATTCGACAAGTACTTGCCCTACGCCATTGCCTTCGACCTGGAGCAGAGTTGGGTCCGCAAGTTCGCCAACATCGGCGCGGAGGCGCCCTCGTGGTACGGCGGACCCGGCGGTTGGGCGGGAGACGCCTATCCCCGGCGGTATCCTCGTCGCCGTGGGCCCGTCATCATCGACGGCGGCTACGGGCCGGGCTGGGGTCGCTCCGGCGGCGGCAGCGGCGGAGGCGGTGACATCGATCTGCCCGGTATGCCCGACCTGCAAGACGCGAGCGACAGCGCCGGGCGCTCGCTGCAATCGGCCAGCCAGGGGCTGTTCGACATGCTCAATACCGCGTCCCGTACCTTCAGCGGTTTCAGCGGTGGCTCGCGCGGCGGCGGTGGCTGGGGCGGCAGCCGCGGCTTCGGCGGCGGCGGCAGTCGCGGCGGCTCCTCCGGCGGCGGCTCCCGCGGCTTCGGATGACGAGGCGTTAGGCGTTAGGCGTTAGGAATTAACCGCTCGCAGTCAAGATCACAAGTTGCCTTCATTACATGCCATACCGCCAGCGCAACCAGCGCGTGTTTTCTAACGCCTAACGCCTAACGCCTCGTATGGTTGTCATAAGGACGGTAATGGTACGATTGGAGCCAGTTGGTGCTTTGTGTGCCCGCCGGGCCAGTTGGCCTTTGCCCGGCGTTGGACGAGTCACCTTCGGGGGTCCACATGGTTGCCTTGCGTCCCGCGCCGGTTACCCGCCTGCTGCTCGGCGCGCTGGTTATCCTCGCCAGTCTCATTACCTCGGTCGCGTTCGCACCCCGGTCGGCGGCAGGGGCGGAGCAGATCGTCGTCAACGGCCGCGCTTTCGATGCCTACATCCCGGCGGCGACGAAAGAGGGGCAGTTCGAGCACTACACCTGCGAGTTCGACGCGGCTTGGGTCGTCTTCGAGACCTTCGGCTACGACGTCGGGCTGGAGGAGATGCTTAAGATCGTCGGGCACGACACCAGCATCGAGCCTTACTACCAGGAGACGGCGGACGGCATCGTCATCCACGGCGGCGATGTGACGACCGCCTTCTCCGGCAACTACTACGACAACTTCCTGGCCCGCACGACGGGCAGCGCGATGCGGCCACTCTTCGAGGAGTACGGCCTCGACGTCGGCCGGGTGCGCAACCGCGAGCAGATCGAAAAGGCGTTGGGGCAGGGTAAGCTCATCTGGATCAAGACGACGGTCGACTTCCAGCCTTGGACACCGGCGATCTGGGTGATGCCGGACGGTGAGAGCTACCAGACCGTCCTCGGCAATGACCACGCCGTCGTCGTCATGGGCTACAACGACCAGGGCGTACTTATCCGCGACGTCCTCGGCCCCACGAGCTCGAATTGGAACCGCGTTTACGAATACGAGATCGACTGGGAAACGTTCCTCTGGGCATGGGGTTCGCACGGCAAGGACGGCTTGGCCGTCGGCCGGCCGATCCCTGAAGGCGATGGAACCGGCATCGGGTCGGTGGCGGTCGATTAGGTTGGGCGCGCCGGCACCCGTGCCATAATACATGCGCCGTATTGTGATACGGCGATGGGTAGTGGCACGACCGGTACGCCGCGGCCTGAGCGACGTGCTCATCGTCGAAGGTCGCGTTGGTGGTTCCTCAAGCGGCGGTGGCAGTGGCTTCCGAAAAGACCCGCCGAGCACATGTTCTCGGCTTCCCGGTCGATCTGCTGACGCCACAGCGCGTCCGCCAGGCCATTGAGCAGGCGCTGGCCGACCCGTGGGACGGCTGCTGCCGCCACGTCGTCACCCTTAATCCCGAATACGTGATGTCCGCCCGCCACGACGCCGCGTTCGCGGTCGGCATCCGCTCGGCGGACCTGGTCACGGCCGACGGCGTCGGCATCGCCCTGGCGATCCGACTTGACCGCCATGCGCGAGCAGCCGGCATCGGCCGTCTCACCGGCGTCGACGTCATCGGGTGGCTGACCGAGATGAGCGAGCCGTTACACGCGCCGCTCTTCCTACTCGGCGCCGGTCCAGGCGTGGCCGAGGATGCGGCGGCGGCATTGCGGCAGCGCCATCCCGGCGCGGCAATCGCGGGCGTCTGGGGCGACGGCACGCCCGAGCCGCAACACGACCGCGAGGCGATGGCCCGGATCGTGGCCAGTGGAGCCGAGGTCGTCGCCGTCGCCTACGGTGCGCCGGGTCAAGTTCTCTGGATCGAACGCAACCGCGCCGCGCTGGCCAACGCTGGCGTCCGGCTCGCTATCGGCGTCGGCGGCTCCTTCGACTTCTTCGCTGGCCGCGTCCCTCGTGCTCCGTCGTACGTGCGCCGCCTCGGCCTCGAATGGCTTTATCGGCTGCTGCGGGAACCGTGGCGCTGGCGCCGGCAGGCGGTATTGCCGGCCTTTGCCATCTTCGTGCTGCGCGAACAGATCAAGCGCAGGCTGACAGCCGCAAGATCGTAGGGGCGGACCGATGTGTCCGCCCGCGTCCATTACCAACGCGTTGCAATGTGGAGACGGGCGGACACGGAAGTCCGCCCCTACGAAGATGCAGCGTACGTACGCAGGCGTTTCCTATTCGTCCTCGACAACCAATTCGACGAGCTGAATGTCGCCCGCGGTAACGCTGCCTTCCGCGGTGAAGATGGGTTCGGGGGTCGCGGCTGGGGTGCCGCCTTCGTCAGGACCTACGGTTAGCGAGAGCGTATCAAGTCCCTCGCCCAGCTTGCCGCCGTCGACGATGCGGACGGTGAAGGCAAATCGCCCCTCGCCGTTCATCGTCGCCATCCCCGCCAGCTCGCGGTCCTCCTTCGGCTCGCCCTCGATCGGCCCGTAGTTCGTGATCTCGATGCTCTCGATTCGCGTGCCGTCGGCGCCAAGCCATTGGAAGTTGCCGAACAGCAAAATCTCGTCGTGATCGTCCACGTCAAATCGCGTGCCGAAGAAGAGAAACTGGGCGTCTCCAGAGCTGGTGGTCACAACGCCGCCACCAGCAGCGCCGCCACCACTCCCCACGGAATGGAAGGCTGCCGGTGCAGCCGCTATTGTCCGCACTCCTGCAAAGGACGATGCCGTCGCAACGGATACCATGCCCGCCACCATTGCTTGACGCCGCGAAACTCCACGAGTGATGGATTTCTTCATTTCTCTCCCTCCGCTGTATCTGCCTTCGGTGTTCAATCCAGAACACTGTAGAGATTATTGCTGAACAGCGAACGTATAGCATTGGTCGTTCTGCGTAATTTGTGCTAGTGGTCGACCGTGAACCGCGCTAGGCAGGTTTGCCGATGTTCGACATTCCGAACAGCCTAACCTTCGCCGCGCGTAACCAATCCTTGTTCGAATGCCCATATGCTCAGTTCGGTGCGATTGGCGGAGTTCGTCTTCGTCAACATGTTGCGCAGGTGTGCGTTAACTGTGCGCGGGCTGATGAAGAGGGTTTCGCTGATCTGACGGTCGGAGAATCCGCGAGCAACGAGCCGGATGACGTCCGCTTCGCGATCGGTCAGACCACCCGGCAGCGTTGCGCGGACCGCGCCTTTTTTTGCCGCTATCTCTGCCTGAAGTTGACTGGCCCGGGCAACCCATGGCGTCATTCCCATCGATTCGAACGCGGAATGCGCAGATTCGGCGAGCCGTGTGGCGCGATCGTAATCGGCGTTATCGTTGTGAACTATCGCGGTTGCCTCGTCGAGGTCCGTCATTCCACGCAAAGGAAGTTGCTCGCTTGCCTCCAACGTGTCGCGGGCACGAGAGAAATACTCGGTTGACTCGCCTTCGTTGCCGAGCAGCGCCGCCATCCGCGCGACTGTGAGTTCGTTCGAGCCCTGAGGATAGTCTCCAACGTCAGCTGAGAGGAGATCAAGCGCGAGGCGGCGATAAGCCGATGCCAAATCCGTCTCAGCCAGAAACCATACGGCGGAGCCTGCAAATGCTACCGCGCCGTTGTAATTGGCCTGTGCGGCCTCAAGCCCGCGGAGGATAGGCGTTAGTGACTCAAGTTGCCGCTTGGCGTGTGCGGACGCTCCGGACACGGCCTGCGCGTAGGCGCTGAACGATCCGTACAGTCCGCCCGCCAGTGTTCCCAGATCGAGGATTCCCATCGACGGGTCATCTACGTACCGCGTCCAAAAGGCTGCCAGAGCCGACCAGTCGCCGCCCCAGTACGTGGCAAACGACGTCGTCATTTCCATGGCCAGCACGTCCGACCTGCGCCCTGGGCCGAGTCGCGCCATGAGCTCATTCGCGCGCGCCTCCGCATCGCGGGCTTCGACCAGTCGACCGGCGGCGATCTGAAGTCCGGTAAGTTGGGTCCAAGCCTGCGCCTGCCAAGAAATCGCACCGGTGCGTTCCCCGATTTTGATGAGCTCTTGCCAAAGTGCCATGGCATCGCGAAACCCGCCATGACGGTATTGATAGTCGTTCGCCGCGACCGTCAGCGCAAACATCACCGCGCTTGGCTTGCTCCACGTCCTCGCGTGCGCGACCAACTCCTCCGTTTCGGCGCGTGTCCGGAATTCAAACGATTCGGCCGTGCGGACGAAGTCGTCTTCGTCGCCGGACGACCTGAGCACGTCCACGGCTTCGAGGTTGAAACCAGTCCATCGGCCGACGCGGATCGTGTCGCGCGAGACCGGCTCGACCGGGTCAATCAGCAACATAAGCCGCGCCCATTCCCGGTCGTGCTGGTCGTGAATTAATTCCAGCCCGCGTTCGGCCAACGGCCGCCAGACGCGTATGTCCGCGGCGGCCCGGTGTTTGAGCGCGTCGGAGACGTTCACAAGGAAGGCGGCGATCCCCCGCGGCTCGGCACCAGATTCCTCCAGGGCGGTTAGCGCCGATTCGATACTCTGCTCGGCGTCGTCGATCATCACTGCTTCGGCTTCTGCCACCGCCAATCTGGTCAGGATGTCGGCGCGCGCGGAGGCCCCGGTATTGGCGGCGAGGTCGCGGGCGATGCGGAGGAAGGTGACCGTTTGGTCGGGGGAGTGGGCGCGGCGGGCGGCGTCCGCGGCGGCGAGGGCGTGGGGGATGCCGGCATCTTCGCCGGGCAGGCTGAGCGAGCGGTGGTACTGGACGGCGAGTTCCGATGCGTGCCCGCGCTCGCGACCGGGGTAGGCGCGCAGGAGCGCCTCCGCCGCGCGACGGTGGATGCGGACGCGCCGGGACGGGCTCCAGGAGTCGGCGAGAACGTTGCGGATGATCGCGTGCACGAAGTCGTAGCGCTCCGGCCCAGGTTCGGCCGGCTGGATCAAGCGGGCGGCGAGGGCGTCATCGACGGCGTCGAGCAGCGCTTCTTCCGGCATGCCGGTGAGCGCCGGCAGAACGGCGAAATCGAACCCCCCTGTGAAAACGGCGGCGTGGGTGAGCAGGCGCTCGGCGTCGGGCGAAAGCCGCGCGAGTCGTCGGCTGACGACCTGCCGCACCCCCTCCGGGATGCCGAGGTCGGCCAGCGCGCCGCGTACGACCCAACCCTTGCCGTTCGGGACGAGCGCGCCCTCGTCGGCCAAATGCCGGACCAGCTCATGGATAAAGAACGGGTTGCCATTCGTCTCCTGATGGATCGCATCGGCCAGACCGGCGTTGCCGCCGATGAGCCGATCGACCTCCGCGACTGGTAGACCCCGGAGGGCAATCGGCGCGGCGTCGGCCTCCCGGCGCAGCACGGGGAGGAGCTGTGTCAGCGGGTGCTTGGCGTCGAGTTCGAGGTCGCGGTAGGTAGCGACGACCAGTACCGCTCCCTGCCCGACGAAATGCCCGAGATGACGCAGCAGATCGAGCGACGCGCGGTCTGCCCAATGCACGTCGTCGAGGACGACAACAACCGTCTGCTTGGCCGCCAGGCGCAGCAAGAAGCGGACGACCGCGTCGTAAAGCCGGTAGCGTTCTTCGTCCGGTCCAAGCGACACCAAACTCGGCAGGTCGGCGACAAGCGGCGCCAGGTCGGGCACCAACTCAGCCAACGACGAGCCTTCTTGGGCGGCGTCGGTCGGCGCTTCCAGTCGGTTCAGCCCGAGGGCATCGCGGACCAGAGCCGGGTCGGCGGTGCGGGCAAAGCCGCCGATGGCCTCCACCCACGGCGCATAGGGCGGGGACCATTCTCCTTCGTAGCTGCGGCCCCATAGGACGAGCGCGTCTCGTTTTCGGGCGTGGTCCGCGAAGGCTCGAGCCGCGCGGGTCTTGCCGATCCCCGGTTCGCCAGTGAGCAGGGCAACGCTTCCCCGCCCGGCGCGCGCGTCGTCGAGGCGCGCGGTGAGGGCGCCCAGCTCGGACGCTCTCCCAACAAAAGTTGTTTCACCGAGCGTGGTCGGTGGCATTGTGATATCCCCGTGAACGGCCCATGAGCGCGAACCCGAACCCGAACGCCCTCGTCATTCCGAGCCGCCGAGAGGAATCTCTTGCGCCGGTCCCGCGGAGAGATACCCTTCTGCGATCGGCATGACAGGAGCGTGGATCAGAAGGACGGGGTGGACACTTACTCCGCGAACATCCCATGCTCGTCGAATCGGATGTCATGCAGCTTGCCGAGTGGTTCGACGCGGCCGGTCGCCAACAGTTCGGGCAGGAGCGGTTCCGACGCCCAAAACTCTTCGACGTGCTTCGTATTCTCGATGCGGGCGATGCGCGATGTCTCGACCTCAGTCTGGAGGCAACAGGCAAGGGCGATGTAGAGTGCCTGGCGGTCGGTGTCAACCGTGAGCGGGATGCGGGCGCCCTCCGGTCCTTTGGCCGTGATCAGGTTCATGTAGGTGGCGACGACGTCCATCTTGGCGACCGCCTGCCGCAAGACGACATCGGCCATGCCGATGCCGGTTGCGTTCCCTTCCGTATCGGCGGTCAGGTCGCGGAAGATGATCCGTTGGATTTGCGGTTTCAGAACGAGTTCGCTCTGCGCGATCAGGCCCACCACGTCGCGGTTGATCACATTCGGGTCGGCGCCGTCGCCGCTGATGTCCTTGCCGATCTCATCGACCACCAGGACGTCGATCTTCTCGCCGGGCAGACGGCCCAGGCGTTCCCGTGCGATGCGCAATAGCTCTTGCTCGCGTTCCCAGATGCGGGCGGCCGGCACCGCCTCGATCAGGCTGAGTCGGCTGTAGCCATTCTCGACGAGCGCCAGGGCAAACGGGATGTTGACGTGGCTGAGTGTGAACTGGGCGACCGTTGGGATGAGCGTATGGAACACGGCAAAACCGCGGCTGTGGAAGGTGTCGGCCCCCTTCTGCTTGCCGAGCCCGATGGCGATCATCTTCATCAAGCCGGACTCGATCGGGCCGTGAAAGTCGGTGTGCGGCTTGACGCGGCCGACCGGGATCACGACGTCGGCTTGCTTGTAGGCGATGCGGTCGAAGAAGACCGGCACGTCCCCTTCGCAGGCGCCGAGTTCAACGGTGTCCATGCTGGCGCGGATCTCGCAGCCCATCTGGTCTTCGACGACGCCGTAGTGGGCGAGGATGGAGCGCTGGCCCTCGGCGGTGGCGCCGCCGTGGCTGCCCATGGCCGGGATGATGAAAGGGTCGCCGCCGAGCTTGCGCACCTCGTCGACGCACGCCTTGAGGACGTCGGCGATGCGGTCGATGCCACGGCTGCCAGCCGTCAGCGCGACGCGCGTGCCGGGACCGATCGCGGCCATCACCTCCGGCCGGGCGAACTCGGCGGCCACCGCCGCTGCAACGTCCTTGACCTCGGTGGCGTCGAGTTGCTGGCGCACCTTGACCCAGCGCGGAAACCGACCGCGTTCGAAGATCGACAGGCCATCAAGTGATTGAGACATCGGCGATTTCCTCTGGACACGCCGCCGGCGGGGCGGCGAATGGATGCGGCGCACTGGCACGAATCGGAGCGGCCGCGCGACATGCTGTCCTGCAT
>JBOGUE010000264.1:0-2870 GCA_050695955.1 Thermomicrobiales bacterium
GAGCAACACAAGTATGACGTCAACCCAAAGCAAACCACAACCTACGGCGCGCGCGCGTAATGGCGCTGATTACTTGCTCCACGGTCATTCTCTTCCGTCGGATTGGCGCGAACAACTCATTGCCGACCCGCACCGACCAGGAGAGGATCGTGTTCGACTCGCTCGCCACGGCATCGCGGTGTGGGCGATCATCGGCCATTTGTTCGCACTTGGTGACGAAGTCACTGCCGCAACGATTGTCCAAGCGGCCGAAGATTTTGGCGTGCCCGTGACCGCGGTCACCACCTCACTGGCGTACTACGACGAGCACCGCCCCGCCATCGACGCCCGACTCGCGTCCAACGCCGCCGCGGTCGCGTAACTTGTGGTTCCGCTTTACCTTGACGAAGACGTCACCGAACGACTCGCGGACGCGCTGGTTGTCCGAGGCATGGATGTCCTCAGCGCGAACCGTGGACACAAAGGACTCAGCGATCCACGCCAGTTGCTCGTGGCCATGCGCCTTGGATGCGTCTGCATCACGTACAACACGAGTGACTACCTCCTGCTCCATCAAGCCTGGCACGCTTGGTCGGAAGCCTGGGATCTCAGATCGATGCCGCGACATCGTGGAATCCCGCTTGTCCATTCCGCCCCGAGATTCGACGTTCCGCGCGTTGCGCAGGTGATCCACGCCTTCACCAGTGACTTCTCGACTGACACAGTTCTTGACAACCGCGCGTTCGCTTGGAATCCAATCCGCAATTGGCACGAGGTTTAACGCCGTCGGTGATTGAGGGCGTCAGACTGCAGATCACTCCCATCGACCTCCGCCGCGTAAACAGACAGCTCGATTCAGGTGCTGTCACATACTTACCTAACAATTCGTCCTCTCTCCAGCCGGCGCTGAAAGCTTGCCCGGCCATGACGAAGCGACTGCGACCAATTGCCTTCGATCGGTCGCACTCAGCATCGGAAGGAGCGATGGACGTGTCTCAGCGAATGTCGAACGCACCGAAGCCGAACGGAGCGGCGGTGACAGCGCTCGCACCCTTTATCCGCCAGAAAACGGTCCTGCTGACGACCTATCGGCGGGATGGCGCCCCGATCGGCACGCCGGTCCACATCGCCGTCGACGGCCAGCGCGCCTTCTTCCGCACCTGGGACCGGACCTGGAAGCTGAAACGGCTGCGCCACAACCCGGCGGTCGAGATCGCGCCGTCAACCATCCGTGGCAAGCCGACCGGCCCGACCATCCCAGCCCAGGCCCGAATTCTGAGCGGCGAGGAAGCGAAGCACGCGGCCCGGACCATTGCCCGGAAGTACCCGGTGCTGCACGGCATCCTCATCCCGTGGGGTCATCGCCTCCGGGGCTACACGACGATGCACATCGAGCTGACCCCGGCTGATCATGCCGATCCGCCCCAAGACCGTCATTCTGCCTGAGACGCCGAATCTTGGCCCGCCGCCCGACCGGTGCGCGATTCCTCGCCGCCAGGCGGTGTCGGCGCCGTCAGCAGTCGAAGGCGCGCAATCCGTAGGCCGTCCAACTCCTCGACCCGCAGCACTCGCCCGCCGGTGAGGTTCACCTCATCGCCGACCGCGGGTCGCCGCGCCAGCACGCTGAAGACGTAGCCGCCGACGGTTTCGACGTTGTATTGCTCCTCAGCAAGTTCCAGGCCGAACCGCTCCCGCGCCTCGCCAATGCCCATCAGTCCGTCGATCAGGTCCGCGTTCGTAACCGCATCGAGCTCTGCCTCGCCGGCCAGCCGGAACTCGTCCTCGATCTGGCCGACAAGGCGCTCCACGAGGTCCTCCAGCGTCACGACCCCGGCCGTGCCGCCGTACTCGTCGATCACGACCGCGATCTGTGTCCCGGCTAGGCGCAGACGATTGAGCACGTCCGCTGCCGGCACCGTCTCCGGCACGACGAATGGCTCCGTCACAAAGTCCCGCAGGTCAAAGGCGAACTCGCCCGCCGGCAGCCCTTCCGTCGTCCGGCTCTCGCGCAGCAGCGGCAGCAGGCGCTTGATGAAGACGATGCCGACGATGTGGTCGGTGTCATGCTCATACACCGGCAACCGCATGTGGCTGGAATCGGCCGCAACCCGTAACAGATCGTCGAGGGAGGCATCGACCGGGACGGCCACCATTTCCGTCCGCGGCACCATCGCGTGCCGCACCTCGAGCTCGGTAAAGGTGAACGCCCGATCGACCAGATCGTGCGCCGCCTGCTCGACCAGCCCTGCCTCGCGGCTGGCGTCGATCGAGAGCATGAGCTCCTCGGCCGACTGGACGAGGGCATGACCCGCCGCGGGCTGGATGCCGAAAAGCCGGACGACCCCGTTGCCGACGCCGTTGAGCACGTTGATCACCGGCCGGAAGATGATCAGGAACCAATGGATCGGTCCCGCCGCGAAGAGCGAGGTCGAATCTGGACGTTGCAAGGCGAGACTCTTTGGGGCCAGCTCGCCAAACACGATGTGCAGCGTAGTGATGGTCGAAAATGCGATCGCGAACGCCAACGGGTGCTTTAGCGCCTCGCGCGTGCCTTCAGACACGAAGGGGATCTGATCGACGGCCGGCTCGATCAGGTGGGCGAGCGCTGGCTCGCCGATCCAGCCAAGTCCGAGACTGGCGATGGTGATCCCGAGTTGGGTCGCCGCGATGTAGGTGTCGAGGTGGTCAAGCCGGTCGATCACAGCCCGGGCGGGGCGGCTGCCTTCCGCCGCGAGCTGCTGCATGCGCGTACGCCGCACCGAAACGAGGGAAAACTCGGTCGCGACAAAGAAGCCGTTCGCCGCGACCAACAAGAGGACCGCAATGAGCGACAGGCCGGTACTAATAGGAGCCTCCTTAGGTCGGACGGATGAGCGGCGGCCGTCCTCGGA
>JBOGUE010000265.1:0-6148 GCA_050695955.1 Thermomicrobiales bacterium
GGCGACGGACGGCACCGCCAAGGTGGAGTACCAGTACCTCCAGACCATTGCGACGCGCGCGTAACCGAATGGCTGCTTGGACATGTGGCCGCGAGCCGGACAGCAGCCACCTGCTCCGGCGCCGGCGGCGGAAATACGCCGAGCCGGGCGAGGCGGTGCTCAACCCGCCTGATCTCAGCCAACAGCACGCGCTGTGTCGCGGCAGTCGTCAGCGCCTACCGATTGAGGGCTATTTTTTGATCAACTCGTGCACCTCCGCCTGCGAGCGCGTGCGCGACTTCGACGTTCGTGCGGGTAGTGACCGACCTCCTCCAGCGTCACTGACGATGGTCACTCCCGCGTAGTGCTGAGAGTCGTACCCTCCCATGGCGACGTGCTGGCTCCGCCGGGGTGGCACGCGCTTTGCGTGCCGGCCTGAAACCGATTCTGGTGGATAGACGGAGGGGATGGCCATGCGGGACGTGACCAACAAGATGGAGCCGTGTATCGAGGCTTGCGAGGCGTGCCACGGCGCCTGCATCGAGTCGATTACGCACTGTCTGAAGCAGAGCGGCCCCCATGCGGAGCGCGACCACATCCGGTTACTGATGGACTGCGCCCAGATTTGCTCCACCGCCGCCGACTTCATGCACCGCGGCTCGGACTTCTACGAGCAGGCGTGCCGACTCTGCGCGGAGATTTGCGAGACGTGCGCCGACGACTGCGCCCGCTTCCCCGACGACCCCATCCTGCGGCACTGCGAAGAGCACTGCCGCCGCGCCGCGGCCGCTTGCCGGGAGATGGCCGCGACATAATCCGCGCACCCGACGATTGACAGCGACCCTCGCTCAGACTACGATCCTGACGCTTGGTCAACCGGTCAACCAGTGCAATGGCATCCTGCCCAACGGTTGGCGTGCGTTCCGGCCTTGAGACGCAGGTGAGAGGTGTCCGGCGCGTGCGCGCCGGACATTCGGTCCGGGTGAGCGGCGAGCCATGAACGAAGCGTTCCGAGTTGGGATGTCGCGCGATTTCCTCAAGGCGACGGGTGAAGTCGGGTGGGGCGATATCGGCCTGGGGCTGCTCGACGCCGCGCCCGGTGTTGCCTGGGAGTTCCTGGCCGAGACCACGCGGGAGCTGACGCCGGACCACGTTGCGGGGTACGACGCGCTGGGTGTGCTCGGTCCCCGAGTGACCGAAGCAACGCTGGTAGGCGCGGACCGGCTGGCGCTCGTCGCCCGCTTCGGCGTCGGTTACGACACGATCGACGTCGAGGCCTGCACGCGGCACGGCGTCGTGGTGACGAACACGCCGGACGGCGTGCGCCGTCCGATGGCCAGCGCTACCCTCACCTTCATCCTCGCCCTCAGCCATCGCCTCTTCGACAAAGACCGGCTGACGCGGAGCGGCGGCTGGGCCGACAAGCTCGACTTCATGGGCTACGGCCTCACGGTCAAGACGGTCGGGCTGATCGGACTTGGCAACATTGGCCGGGAGGTCGCCCGCCTTCTCGAGCCGTTCGACGTGCGGCGCATCGCCCACGATCCCTACGTGGCCGCCGACCCGGCGGGGGCGCTCGGAGTCGAGCTCGTCGATCTGGAGACGCTGCTGCGCAACGCGGACTTCGTCGTCACCCTCTGCAACTTGACTCCCGAGACGTACCGGCTGCTCAACGGCGAGCGTATCGCGCTGATGAAGCCGACCGCGTTCGTCGTCAGCATGGCGCGCGGCCCGATCGTCGACCAGGCGGCGTTGACCGCGGCGTTGCGGGAGCGGCGCATCCGCGGCGCGGCCCTGGACGTCTTCGAGCAGGAGCCGGTCGACCCGGCCGACCCGATTCTGACATTGGACAACGTCATCCTCGCCCCCCACGCGCTCTGCTGGACGGACGAGATGGCGCGGGGCGTCGGCCGCAGCGTAATGGAGAGCATCCTGGCCGTCGCGGCAGGCGGGCCGCCGCGCTTCGTCGTCAACCGCGAGGTGCTCGATTCGCCGCGTTTTCAGGAGAAGCTGGCCCGGATTCGGGCGCGACGGCGGGTGGGAGCGTGATGCGCGCGAACGCGGTCAAGCGGACGCTGGCGGACGGCGGCGTCGCGATCGGGACGATGATCTTCGAGTTCAGCACGACCGGCATTGGTCGGATCGCCGCGGAGGCTGGGGCTGACTTCGTCATCTTTGACATGGAACACACCGGTTGGAGTATCGAGACGATCCGGATGCTGATCGCCACCACCCGCGCCGCCGAGACGGTGCCGATGGTCCGCGTGCCGGCGACGCAGTACCACTTGCTGTCTCGCCCGCTCGATGCCGGGGCGATGGGGCTGATGGCGCCGATGGTCGAGGACGAGGACCAGGCACGCCTCATCGTCCACTCGGCGAAGTACACGCCGCGGGGCGGCCGCGGGACGGCGTTCACGATTGCGCACGACGACTACCAGGCGGGCGACGTCGCCGAGAAGATGCGCGGCGCGAATGACGAAGGACTGCTCATTGCCCAGATCGAGACCACCCGTGGCGTGGAGAACGTCGACGCCATCGCCGCCGTCGAGGGGATCGACGTGCTCTGGATCGGCCATTTCGACTTGACCGCCTCGCTCGGCATTCCCGCCCAGTTCGACCATCCGCGCTTCACCGCCGCCGTCGACCAAGTCGTTGAGGCGTGCGACCGCCACGGCAAGACCGCCGGGATCATGGCCACAGATGTCGAAAACGCGCTGCATTGGATCGGTCGGGGTTTCCGCGCGGTTGCCTATTCTGGCGACCTTTGGGTTTACGGGCAAGCGCTGGCGGACGGCATCGGCGCCGTCCGCTCCGGCATGGGGGCGCCCGCCTCCACCCACCCACGGCGGTGACGAATAAGGCAGAGGGACAAACAGCATGGATGCAAAGCTCGCCACGATTGATCCGATTCGGCGCGAGCCAATGGCGACCCAGGTCGCGCGCAGGATCGTCGAGTTCATCCTCTCCGGGCAGATCGAGCCGGGCGAGCGCATGCCGTCTGAGCGGCAACTGGCCGAAGCGTTCGGCGTTGGCCGGTCCGCGATGCGCGAGGCGCTGAAGTCGCTCTCATTGATCGGTTTGGTCGAGGTTCGGCAGGGCGACGGCACGTACTTGCGCGAGGCGAACGCGGCCTTGTTGCCCGAGGTGATCGAGTGGGGGTTGCTCCTCGGCGAGCAGCGCACAATGGACCTGGTCGAGGCGCGGCAGAAGATCGAAGCCGTCATCGCCGGGCTGGCGGCCGAGCGCAGGGACGACCGCGACATCGAGGCCCTGAGGCACCTGATCGAGCGCATGGCGCGGGCGACCGATGCCGACGGCTTTGTCGAGGCGGACGTTGCCTTCCACCTCCGCGTGGCTGAGTGTGCCCGCAATACTGTCTTACGGGACATCCTCTCGAACGTGCAAGCGTTGCTTCGCGCCTGGATTCGCCGCGTCATCGCTTCGCGCGGCGAGACGGGAACGTCCTACCTGGAGCACGTGCCGATCTGTGACGCAATCGCGCGGGGCGACTCGGCCGCTGCCGCGGCCGCAATGGAGGCACACATGGCATCGGCGAGTGAGCGCCTCCGCATCGCTCTGGCGAACGCGTCGTCCGCCGAACCGGTCGTCGAGAAGATCTTGGCGCACGACTAGGGCGTGCCTGAGTTCTCTGTCGTGCCGCGCTCCCTTCCGAAGAGCCGCATCGCTCGAATCGACTGCCAGAACATCCATTCGGAAACCGCTGCCATTTCCGGTGCGGACGTGGTATCTTACGAGAGGCACCGGAAACGCCGAGGCCCGCTGGCCCGTCCGCGTTTCCGTTTTTCGTTGCAGCCCCCATTGGAGTAGAGCGAGTTATCTCGATTCACGCGGCCCCGCGCGCGTGACGGCGGCGTATTTGAAACGCCCCGGACCACGCTTCGCGTTTGACCGGGGCGGGTTTCGCCGTTGTGTGGGGTGAGGAGTGCAATGGCGGAATTCAGGTGGTTCGGACACAACTGTTTTCGTATCCGCGCCCGTGAGGCGACAATTATCACCGACCCTCTCGACCGGGTTACCGGCTATGCCTTGCCGAAGCAGACGGCCGACATCGTCACGATCTCGCACGACCACCCCGGCCACGCCAACCTCAATGCCATCAAGCCGGAGTACCAGTTAGTGCGCGGTCCGGGCGAGTACGAGATGCACGACGTCTTCATCACCGGCATTCGCACGTTCCACGATCAGGCGAACGGCAAGGAGCGCGGCTTCAACACGGTCTATGTGATCGAGGTGGAGGGCATCGTCATCTGTCACCTTGGCGATCTCGGCCACGCGTTGACCGAGGAGCAGTCCGAGGCGATGAGCAATGCCGACGTGCTCCTCATTCCCGCTGGCGGCGGGGACGTCATCGACGCGACCGTGGCCGCCGAGATCGTCGGACAGCTCGAGCCGAAAGTCGTCATCCCGATGCAATTCGCGACCGCATTCGGGGACAAGAAGCTCGAAGGGTTGGAGCCGCTGAGCAAGGCACTCGCGCTCGAAGCGCCGCCGCCGGTCGACAAACTGACGCTGCGGCATTCCGACCTGGGCGAGACGATGCGTCTCGTGGTGTTAAGCCCGGAGGGCGACGGAGCGAAGCGGTGACGAGCTGTCAGTTTTCAGCAGTCGGCTATCTGCTTGGGGCCGGTAGCAACCCGGATAGATCGCATCACCCCAAATACGGAAGCGAGTTCGACCGAGAGGCGACGCATCAGCGTCGCCTCTTCTACTGTGGGAGATCAGTCGTCAGAAAAGGACTGAATGCTGGTAGCCCTGAAACAGCATCGTTGGGTCGCAGCGTGCGCGGAGGCCGATAGTTGAGGGCTGAGAGCTGAGAGCTGACAGCTACGCAGGGGGTTGACATGCCGAAGTACATCTTTGTGACAGGCGGGGTGGTCTCGTCCGTGGGGAAAGGCATCACGACGGCGTCGATCGGCCGGCTGCTGAAGAGCCGAGGCGCGAGCGTCTCGATCATGAAGCTCGACCCCTACCTCAACGTCGACCCGGGTACGATGTCGCCGTATCAGCACGGCGAGGTCTTTGTCACCGACGACGGGGCCGAAACCGATCTCGATCTTGGCCACTATGAGCGGTTCATCGACGAGAACCTTTCTCGCGCCTCGAACGTCACCACCGGTCAGGTCTACTCGGCCGTGATCGCGAAGGAGCGGCGCGGTGACTACCTCGGCGGCACGATCCAGGTCATCCCTCACATCACCAACGAGATCAAGAGCCGCATCCGCCTCGCCTCCCGTCAGCACACCTCCGACGTCGTCATCGTTGAGGTCGGCGGTACGGTTGGCGACATCGAGGGGCAGGCGTTCCTCGAGGCGATCCGGCAGATGCGTCGAGAAGAGGGCCGCGCCAACTGCCTCTTCCTGCACGTCACCCTGATCCCAGTGATCGGCAGCACCGGCGAGCTGAAGACGAAACCGACCCAACAGAGCGTGCGCGAGCTGCGCTCCCTCGGTATCCAGCCCGACGTCATCGTCTGCCGCGCCGATTGCCCGATCCCGGACGACGTCAAGGACAAAATCGCGCTCTTCTGCGACGTCGATCCCGAGGCGGTGATCCCCCTCCCGACTGCCGACACGATCTACGAAGTCCCGCTCATCCTCGAGGAGTCGGGCTTGGGCGGGTATATCACCCGCCACCTGGGGCTGCCCGCGCACGCGCCGGATCTCGCCGCGTGGCGCAAGTTGGTTGAACGCATCAAGACGCCGCAGAGCACGGTCAAGGTCGCGTTGGTCGGCAAATACGTCGATCTTCACGATTCATACATGAGCATCGCCGAATCGTTGACGCATGCGGGACTGGCGCACAACGTCAACATCGAGTTGGTGTGGGTCAATTCCGAGACGGTGACGCCGGAAGAATTGGACAAGACGCTGCGCCGCGTCTCCGGCATCCTGGTTGGGCCAGGCTTTGGCCCGCGCGGCACCGAGGGGAAGATCCTCGCCGCCAAGTTTGCGCGGGAGCGCGGCGTGCCGTACCTCGGTATCTGCTACGGGCTGCATATGGCGGTGATCGAGGTGGCCCGCAACGTCTGTGGATTCAAAGACGCCAATTCGAGCGAGATCGACCCCGAATCGTCCCATCCGGTGATCGACCTGATGCCCGGCCAACATGGTGTCGACATGGGCGGCACGATGCGCCTTGGGCTCTGGCC
>JBOGUE010000266.1:0-5587 GCA_050695955.1 Thermomicrobiales bacterium
TGCCTGCAACGTGCCGTACGGCGGTGTCGACTCCGCGCGGCTGATCGATTCGCTGCGCCTAGCTACGGTGCCGGACGGGCTGACGCCGCGACCGCGGGTCGTCGTCGGGGCCAAAGGCGTCAGCCCCTTGCATTCGCTGATCAACGCCCGGCAGGAGATGTTCGACAACGTCTACTGGCACCACACCAACCGGGCCTGCATGGTGATGCTCCTGCGGGCGGTGCAGGAGGCGTTGCTGGCCGGGGCGATCACCGCGGAGGCGCTGACTGACCACGACGACGCCTCGCTGCTGGCCCTGCTCGGCCAACCCGGCATGCCCGCGCCGACGCGGAGACTGACCGCCGCGCTGGCGGAGCGGCGCATCCATAAGCGGGCGGTCGAGGTGAGCGCCCGCGCCTTCGAGTTGTACGGCCGCCTTGGCAACCTCTTCTTCGACCCGAATGCGCGGCGCGAAGTCGAATTGGCGCTGGCGGACGGGCTGAGTCGACTGCTCGGCCGGCCGGTGCCGCCGGAGGCGGTGCTGATCGACATCCCGAAGCCGGAGAAGTGGCGAACCGACGTCTGGGTCCAATTCGACCAACCCCCGGTCGGTTTTCAGCCCTTGATGCCCTGGCGCGAGGTGGTTGGTCTGGCCGATGCCGACTTCAAGCGCTACGAGGAACACCGTCGCCTCATCCGCATCGTCGTCGCGGCCCCCTATCGCGATGTGGTGGCGACGCATTGGGAGGCGCTGCTGATGCCGTTGCTAGGCGGGGTCGTGTAAGGGGGCGATCAGCTCGACTTCGTTCCCGTCCGGGTCGTCGACGTACATGGTGCGAGAGGGCAGGACGGGGTGCTGGCCGGTGCGGACGCTGAAGCCATGCACCGTCAATGCGTTGTGCGCCGTGTCGTAGGCGTCGGGCGGGACGGCCAACGCCAGGTGGTGCAGAGTCCGCGGTGAGGCGAAGGCGGGGGCATCCGGCGGGAGTTGGACGAGGACGACGAGGGCCGGCAGGCGGTCCGTCGCCGCGCCGGCGCGGAGGAAGACCGGATTGGCCCGATCACCGGAGATCACCTCCAGGCCCAGCAGGTCGCGGTAGAACGCGAGCGCCGTGGGCATGTCGTGGACGTTGAGCACAACTTCGGCGAGGCCTTCGACAGTAACTGGTGACCTGTGCCGATCAGGCATCGTGGCGACCTCCTTTGGACCGCGGTGTACGTTCAGCGTTTCGCGTTCTCTTTACAAGTAGGCAACGCTTGCCTACAATCGGGGTACAAAGCGTCCGTCGACGCCGGACCGGTACCCGCGACGCTCCCGTCGTTCGTGCCCATGTGGCACTCCAGGCAACGACGGGTGCATGGCGAATCGTCCCCGCGCCACCGCGCCACCGCGCCATGATGCCACGATCCGGCCGCCGAGACGTCAGGTTCCAATCCCGGGCGACGCCGCCCGGTCGCCGGCGCCAGGCACAAGGCGCCAGGTACGAGGGAACGCCACCGGAGATGGCAACGACCCCCTTGACCATTGCGATGTCGAGATCGACGCCCTGTCGCGGCTTTGCCGGGGTGCGACGGGTTGGCGTCGGCCTGGCGCCGTTGCTGCTGCTCTACGCCTTCTACACCGCGATCCGCTTTGTCGTCGCCGGTCGCGGCCCAGTCGTTGGAGAGCGGCACGCGGGCTGGATCCTCGATCTGGAACGCGCGCTGAGCCTCGACTGGGAACTTGGGCTGCAACGAGCGACATTGGACCATACCTGGCTGATCTCCGCGGCGAATCACTACTACGTCTACGGCTTCCTGCCGGTGCTCGTGACGTGCGCGGTGCTTGGGGCATGGCGCGCGACGCGCGCATTTGCTTGGTGGCGGACGGCCTTTGCCGTCTCGCTGGCGTTGGCGCTGATCGGCTACGTGGCGTTTCCGCTCGCTCCGCCCCGGCTCCTGCCGGCGGCGGAGGGCTTTGTCGACACCCTCCAGTTGTACGGGCCGCGGTACTACGGCGACGCCACCGGCAGTAGCCTCTTCAACGCCTATGGCTCGATTCCGAGCCTGGTCAATGAGTATGCAGCAATGCCGAGCATGCACGTCGCCTGGTCAATCGTGGCTGGCGCGCTGCTGTTCGCCGCGTTTCGGCGGCGGTGGGCATTGGCCGTGGCAATCATTCACCCGCTGCTGATGGCGATTTCCGTCGTCATCACCGGCAATCATTACCTGCTCGACGTCGTGGGCGGCATCGCCGTTCTGCTGGCGGCAATTGCCTTGACGCCTTGGCTGGGCCGCCGTGGGGAGCTGTCTGCTAAGCTTCCTGCATGAGCGAAACGCCCGCCGCCGACCAGCCCGTTGCCCCGACCACCGACGAGCCGGCGCCCCCCGAGATCCCTGCCGAAGAACCCGAAGCAGATGTGATCGTGGCGGCCGACCGCCTCTTCGGCGCCTTCGCCATCGGCGTCATGGCGCTGCTCGTGATCTGCATCGTCCTCGCCCTGGTCGCATCGCGCAACGTGCCGGCCGGTTTCTGACGAGGGCGGCAGGGGCGGCGGGAAGTTGTCGCGACCATGCAGAGCGCGCGGCGCAAAGCCTTCGCCTACATCACGCACGGCGATCGATTGTTGGTCTTCAGCCATCCCTTCGCGCCGGATGCGGGGATACAGGTGCCCGCCGGTACGATGCGGGACGGCGAGCGGCCGGAGGACGCCGTGATGCGCGAGGCGTGGGAAGAGACAGGCCTCTCCGGCTTGCAGTTGGTTCGCTTCCTCGGCCAAATCCGGCGCGACATGGCCGACTACGGGCTGCACGAAGTCCACCACCGCTACTTCTTCCATCTGCGCTGCACAACCCCGCCGCCGGAAACCTGGCGACACTTGGAGTCCGACCCAGCCGACGGGTCCGCAAGCCCCATCGTGTTCGATTTCTTCTGGGCGCGGTTGCCGGATGAGGTGCCGGAGCTGATCGCCGGTCACGGCGCGATGATTCCTCGGCTTGTGGAACTGATGGCTGAGGACGGAATGCTGATCTGAATTCGATTTCGCCGTGCTACCATGAGCGCGACGGAGGACACGCAATGGTCGCGGAGCGGAAATCCCAGGCCGAATTGACGTACGAAGAGCAAGTTGCCATCGCGCGGGCGAACCTTGAGCGCCACATTGCCGAGGTTAATCGGGTGGCCGATGAATGGGAGGCCGAGCGTGGTGATCCGGCCGTGGCACTCGATGAGTATGTACGAGAGCACTTTGACCGAGATGCCCTGTTAGAAGTCTGGCAGGAATGGCGCAGAGAGCGCGGCAAACCCGCCCTTGAGGGGTGGTAAGCGTCCGGAATGGCTGGTCGTGTGATCGATCTTGGTCGCCCCGGTGTTCGCTTGCCAGCATCCATAGTGGTTGACACGAATCTGGTTGTTGCCCGGTTGCTCGCTCCGTATTATCCGCCTCACGTTGAAATCGCTGAACACACCTATGAATTCTTCTCCTTCATGCGTTCCCAGCGAGTGGTCGGCATGCTGCCGAGCGTCGTCTGCCTCGAGTTTTTTCATCTCGCGCTCAGAGGACTGTACCAGGGCGCCCTGCCAGACTACCGCCTTGCCCTTGCCGCGGATGTTGCCGTCAAGCGACGCTTCGCTTGGGAGGATCTGTATAAGCTCCGTCCAGATCTGATCGAGCAGTTCCTGCCGGAGTTGGAAAGCCTACTCCCCCGTTTCGAGATCAATCGCCTTGCAGTCATTCGGCCGGCCGAAACCTCGTCTTTCATGCTGAAATATCGGTTCGAGGGCGAATTGCTTGAACGCGTCGGGCGGTATCAACTCAACACCAACGATGCGGCGATCCTGATGGAGGCGCAGCGCGCCGGGATCTCCAGCATCGCCACCCTTGACGCCGACATGTGCCGGGCCGCGCTCGACTTCGACGTCTATACCTGGTTGTAGACGCGGAACATCGAGGGGAACATCAACCTGGCGCACGACGATCTCAAACGGGCGCTTGCCCACGTGCGGTGGATCGGTGGGCCGCCCGACGCGGGCAAGACCACGGTCGCGCGGCTCCTCGGTGAGAAGCACGGGTTGCCGGTTTATCACTTCGACCGGCATGAGATGGCGCACATTCGGCGGGCCGATCCTGACCGGCATTCGAACCTCTTCGCGTTGCGGCGCAGTTTGGAAACCCTCGACGAACGGTCGTGGCTCGACGACGCCTGGGTGAGACAGACGGTGGAGGAAATGGCGCGATACGCGATAGCCTGCTGGGGCGAGCGGGTCGATCTCGCCGTCGAGGACCTGCTGGGTATGCCGGTGGATCGCCCCATCATCGCCGAGGGGCCGGGGTTCTTTCCGGAGGCGATTCTGCCCTTGCTTGGCGATCGCCGCCACGCGATCTGGCTGGCGCCAACCGCGGCGTTCAAACGCGCGTCCCACGCGCGGCGCGACAAGACGGCCTTTCGCGCGCGGACGAGTGATCCCGACCGCGCCTATCGCAACCACGTCGCGCGCGACGTGTTGATGGCGGCGCACTTTCGGCAGGCTTTGCAGCAACTGAACTTGCCGTTCATCGAGGTGGATGGCAAGCAAGATGCCGGCGCGATTGCCGCCGTCATCGCGTGGCACTTTGGGCTCGAGTAGTCAAGCAGGCTCTGCTCGATGCCGACCTGCGACGAGCGATGGTGGACTTCGACGTCGATACGTGGCGGTGACCGTCAACTGCCGGTGACGTCGCGGAGCGCGGCGAAGAATGCCCGTTTCCGCTCCGTGTTGATCTCCCAGTTCACCGGCACGTTCTGATAGCCGTCGCGATAGTTGCCCTCGGCGGCGTGACCGCCTGCGCCGTGCCCGGCGTCGAAGTAACCCCAGGACGCATAGGCGCGGATCGCGGCCAGCATGTTGTTCTCCGCCTGGTCGAAGGCGAAATGGTCGTCTTCGTTGAACAAGATGGGCGTGGGCCGGGAGGGCGATAGCGCCCGCGTCTGCTCCACCATGCGGCTAATCCGCGCCGGGTCGTCGACGCCGTTGCCATGGAGGAGGACGAAATCGGACACCGCCACCACCTGCTCGCTTGGGATCGAACCGCCCTTGTAGCTTGTCCCAATCAGTAATCGCTGCCCGTTTCGTTGGAAACCTCGTGCGCGCTCAATCAACTCGTGGACGCGATGTGGTTGCAGGTTCTCGTGCTCGTACCGGGGCACGTCGCACTCGTTATTGATCTCGATCAGCACGTTGCCGTCGCCGCGCTCCAGCACCCATTGCACGGTGTTATCGACGCCCTGGATCACGGCCGCCTCGTCCCGCAACCGTTCGTCCTGGCCGAAATAGAAGAGGCCGAGGATGACGACCATGCCCAGCTCGTCGGCCCGATCGATCACCCGCCCCAAACGGTCCATGAAGGCGGGCTTCAGGCTCCCATCCGGCGCCAGCGCTGTGCTTTCCCACGGCTGGTCGCGACAGTAGGCATGGGGACACCCGCCCTGCAGGTTGACCGTGATGGCGAGGAGGCCGTGTGCGCGCCACGCCGGCATCGCGGCCAGGCATTCCCGCACGTTCCGTTCGGGATCCCATGTGCCGGTGTCCGGATAGGCCCAAAGGTGACGGGTATCCGGGTTCTCGTCGTCGAAGATGGCCTGGACCATG
>JBOGUE010000267.1:0-4112 GCA_050695955.1 Thermomicrobiales bacterium
CTCCAGCTCCTCCGACCGCTTGCGAAACTCGGAGCGCGCCTGCTTTCGGCGACGCGGCAGGATGAAGAGCCCGATCCCAGCTACAACGCTGGCGGCCAGGATGCCAGTGACGTCGACCGCCACCGTACTCGCCGCCGCGACCACGAGCGCGCCCAGCCCGACCGCTCCCGCCTCCGCCACCGCCACTTGCGCCACAGCGTTGCGCACCGACAACGAGAGTTCGTGCGCTTCCTGTTCCGGGTTGTAACGGTCGATCTCTTCCCCCGCGCGCTTCGAAACCGACTCCAGCAACGACCGCCGGTCGTAGCGGAACTGGCCGCCGACCTCGCCGATCAGCTCGTCCTCGTACTTCGAGAGGCGCCGGCGGTCAATGTAGTCATTGACCGCCTCCCAGGTGCGCAGGTCTTGCTCGACCATCCAGTCGATCAATTCGTCGATCGTCTCGTCGATCTTGCGCTCGGTGTCGCCGACCACTTCTCGTTCGAACTCGCCCCGGATGCGGTCGGTATTGAGCAGATCGAAGACACGCCCCAGGCGGATCGTCTCCTCGAAGAAGTCATCCCCGCGGGTGATCATCTTGGCGATGATGCTCTCGATCCGCGTCAGGTGGTAGGCAAACTGGCGGTGCATGTCCTCCTGGTAGAGAGCAAGCTGCCGCTCGATGTTGTCGATTGTCGTCAAGTCCTCGGCCAGGACGGTCAGCCGGTCGTGCGTTGCCTTGAGGTAGCGGTCGGAGAGGTGCTCCGCGATCCCGAGCGGCGAGAGGAGCTTCAGCCGGATGCGTCCTTCCTCATCCAGCGTCTCCAGCACGTATCGCTCGACCGCCTCGAGCCGGCTGTCGCGCCAGAGCCGATCGCGCTCCGTCGGATTGCGTTCCCCCAGCGCCTTCGCCTGCTGGGCAAGGAGCGCCGAGATGGGGAAGACCTCTGGCGTGAAGCCGAGCAGCCGGGCGATGTTCTCCTGGACGAAGGCGACGATCTTGACGACGTCTTCCTCTTCGCGAACCAGATCGACCTTGTTGACGATGACGACGACCTTCTTGCCCCACTCCCGGATGACCTCCATGAACACCCGCTCGCTCTCGGTAAAGGGGCGGTCGGAGGAGGTGACAAAGAATATGATGTCGGCCCTCGGCACGAATCGCTGGGTCAGCGCCTCGTGCTCCCGAATAATCGCGTTCGTCCCCGGCGTGTCGACGACGGTGATCTCCTCCAGGAAGTCGATGGGGAAGGTGCGGGCGATGATGCCGTCCGGCAGCATCGTCTCTGTCTGCTGCTCCCCGTGGCGGAGGAGATTAATCACGGCAGTGGTGGGGGTAACACCTTCCGGCATCACCTCGGACCCAACCAGCGCGTTGATGAAGGCGGACTTGCCGGAATTGAATTCTCCGACGATGACGAGCATGAAGAGCGCGGTTAAGTGTTCGGCCGCGTCGTCGAGTTGCTCGCGATCCTCGGCGGTTGCCGGGAACTCGTCCAGGACCGCGGACAGGCGTTCGAGCAACGCCATCTCCTCGGCGACCAGCTCGTGCTGCCGCTCGCTGAGAATGACGCCGTCGGCGCTCGCTTGGCTATCCCGCCTCCGCAATCGGAAGACCTCTCGCACCATTGGGCTCGTCCACTCCTGGCGCGTCCTGCCCGGCCGCTCGCCGGTCACGGTGTTCCGCCGCAGTTTGCCATGTTTTCGGCCATTCGTGCGCCAGCACCGTTGGCAACGGCTCCGGCACGTTCTGGGATAGTTAGCGAGGTCGGGTACAATCCGGCATACGGTGGGGGGTGTGCCCGGATGGGGGGCGGCCGCTAGGCCGCTCGTTCTAGGCCGTGTGGTTTAGTCGACCTCGTTATCGCGGTCCGTGAGGAGGGATAACGGGGTGGCGACGCGCGAACGAGCAGGGCACATCCTCGTCGTCAACGATTCCCAGGAGATCCTGGAACTCTTCCGCGACCTCTTGGAGGAGGAGGGCTACCGGGTGTCCCTCTACTCCTACGCTCTCCACGACCTGAACGAAGTCAAAGAGATCGGTCCGGACCTCATGATCCTCGACTTCCTCATCGGCGGCGAGGAATGGGGTTGGCAATTCCTGCAGAAAGTACGACTCGACCGGGAGACGGCCTCGATTCCGATCATCGTCTGCACCGCCGCGGTGCACCTGGTGCGCGAGCTGCAAGGCCACCTCACCGAGAAGCAGATCAGCGTCATCCTCAAACCGTTCGACATCGACGACGTCCTGCACCAAGTCGCTAACGTCCTCGGCGCCAACGGCAAGGGCGGCTAGGGTAGCAAGGCGGCCAGGCGGTCAGGCGGTCAGGCGGAAGACCGGGGATCAATGCCCGGTCTCCGCGCGACGAAGTCCCGCCGGGACTGTGGTGATGAGGGTGCGTGCCACAGTCCCGGTGGGACTTCGTCATGATGAGACCGGGCCTTCAGCCCGGAGGTCTCTCGCCTCCATCAATCGAACGGGACGATTCCTCGCGGTGGCTCGGAATGACGGAGTATCGTCCGTCTTCCGCCTACGTCCCCGGCGTTCCGGACCACGTGCCGGCGTTGTCGACGCCGGCATCGGTCGGGGCGATGTCGCCGGGCTTCATCTCCCAACCGCGGTTCTTCGCCTCGTCGTTCGTGACGGAGAGATAAATCTGCCCGCCCTCGTAGTTGCTGATAGCGCTCTTGGGGATATAGAGGTCCTTGTGAAAGATGAACCCCTTCTCAACCATGATGTAGTCAGGTCCGATGTGCTCGACCTTGCCGACCTTGTCGCCGTTGGCGTCGAACACCTCCGTCCCCACCGCGAACTGCCACTGCTGGGTCATCGGGTCCATGGTACCCCTCCTGGAACTGCGATCTGCCGCGCTCCTTCCTTCAGCGCGCGACACTCGACAACGGCAGGGAGCCACCCCACCTGTGGTACGTACAGCAGAGTGCGTGCCACGGAACTCCGACGAACGTGTGGATCACGACATATTATTTCGATGCGTCAACTGTTTGCCATCAACCTACATAGCCAGCAGCCGGCCGGCGCCACCAAACGGGCGACGACGCGAGATCGGCGATACTGACGCCGTGGGTTGATAGACAATAGCGGGGAGGAGCATCGTGACCGATTTCAAGCCAACGATGGCCTGGTGGGGGTTCGCGCGCGGTGTCGACGCGCCGGAGTCACTGATCAAGGCTGTGGCCGAGATCGGCTACGCCGGGGTCGAAATGGCGGGCGAGGAGCTGTGGCCGCTCATCGCCGACGCCGGGCTCGAGATCTCGTCCGAGCGGGCGCACGACTCCTTGGACGACGGGCTCAACCGGCGGGAGAACCATGACCGCATCGAGCGCGAGGTCCACACCAACCTGGCCATCGCCCAACACTGGAAGATGCCAACCCTTATTTGCTTCAGCGGCAACCGCAACGGGCTGGACGACGAAGCCGGCGCGCAAAACACTGCCGACGGCCTGCGCCGCGTGGCGAAGGCGGCGGAGGACGCCGGCGTCACCCTCGCCCTGGAACTCCTCAACAGCAAGGTCAACCACCCTGACTACCAGTGCGACCGCACCGCCTGGGGCGTCAAGGTCGTCGAGTGGGTCGCTTCCCCGCGGGTCAAGCTCCTCTACGACGTCTACCACATGCAGATCATGGAGGGCGACCTCATCCGCACCATCCAGGACAACCACGCCCACTTTGGGCACTACCACGTCGCCGGCAACCCCGGTCGCCACGAGCCTGACGACACCCAAGAAATCAACTACCGCGCCGTCTACCGCGCCATCCGCGCCACCGGTTTCACCGGCCCCGTCGGCATGGAATTCACCCCGACGGGCGACCCGATCGCGGCATTGAAGGGGGCCTACGCGCAGACACAGGTGGAATAGATCAATGGACTGACGGCAAGAAAAATGGGAGCGACTCGCCGGAGTGGACCGGGTTGTCTAACTCCCTATTGATTACCCTTATGTTACCACGGGCCGCCAGCGTTTTCGAACTCGATCACCCATCCTCAAGGGCAATCGCATCTAAATGACCGACACGCGCGGTTCGGCCGCAGGTCGTCGGTCTGGCCCCTCAGGACCCGAAGCGAGCGCGAGGGTTGCCTGGGTTTTCGGGCGCGGAACGAAGCGGTTCGGCA
>JBOGUE010000268.1:0-4539 GCA_050695955.1 Thermomicrobiales bacterium
TCTGGTCGGTGCGCAAGGCAGGGCTCGGCCTGCTCATGAGCGTCCGCGGCGATGCCAAGCCGATCCCCTGCATCGAGGACGTCTCGGTCCCGGTGGCGCACCTCGCCGAATACGTCGGCGCCATCGAGGAGCTCGTTGCCGACCACGGCACCACCGCCGCCTATTACGCCCACGCCTCCGCCGGCTGCCTCCACATCCGCCCGCTGGTAAATCTGAAGGAACTCGGCGGCGTCGAGGCGATGCGCGACATGACCCACGCCGCCGCCAAGCTGGCCCACCGCTTCGGCGGCGTCATGAGCGGCGAGCATGGCGACGGTCTCCAGCGCTCCGAGCTAAACGAGATCATCTTCGGCCCCGAGCTCTACCAGGCGATGCGCCAGTTCAAAGCGATCTTCGATCCCCGCGGCCTGATGAACCCCGGCAAGAAAGTCGACGCCCCGCCCCTGACCGAAAACCTGCGCTACGGCCCCGCCTACCAGCCCCTGCAACTGCGCACCAATCTCGACTTCATCAAAGAAGGCGGCTTCCTCGGTGCGGTCGAGATGTGCAACGGCGCCGCCGTCTGCCGCAAGCTCAAAGCGGGCACGATGTGCCCTAGCTACATGGCGACGAAAGACGAGAAGGACACCACTCGCGGTCGCGCCAACGCCCTGCGCAACGCCCTCGCCGGCCGCACTTTCACCCCGCGCGAGTTCACCTCGAAAGAGACCTACGACGTCCTCGACCTCTGCCTCTCCTGCAAGGCGTGCAAAACCGAATGCCCCTCCAGCGTCGATATGGCCAAGATCAAGACGGAGTTCCTCGCCCACTACTACCACGCCCACGGCACGCCCGTCCGCGCCCGCGTCTTCGGCCACATCCACCGTCTCTCGAAGATCATGTCGCCGGTCGCTCCCCTGGCGAACGTCGGCATGCGCACCCCCCTCGCCCGCCCCGTGATGCGCGCCCTCGGCGTCCACCCTGACCGCAAGCTCTCCCCCTTCGTCCGCCGCACCTTCGTCCACTGGTGGCGCGACCACACGAAGGCGACAGGCGACAGGCGACAGGAGAGCGGGCCCGAGGAATCGAGGGAAACTCCTGTCGCCTCGCGGGGCAAGGTCGTCTACTTCCACGACACCTTCGCCACCTACAACTACCCACGGATCGGCATCGCGGCGGTGCGCCTGCTGGAAGCGGCCGGCTTCGAGGTGATTGTGGAAGAGCGCCGCGCCTGCTGCGGTCGCCCCATGCTCTCCAAGGGGCTCATCGCCGACGCCCGCAAGGCGGCCCGCCGCAACGTGCAAGTGCTGGCCGCCCATGCCCGCGCCGGCATCCCCATCATCGGCACCGAGCCGAGCTGCATCCTCACCCTGCGCGACGAGTATCCCGACCTCCTGCCCAACGACGCGGACGTCGTCGCCGTCGCCGGTCAGGCCTTCATGCTCGACGAGTTCCTGGCCAAGTTGGACGCGGACGGCGACCTCGGCATTGCCTGGACGGAGGAACCCGGCCCCGAGGTCCTCTTCCACGGCCACTGCCACCAGAAGGCCCTCATCGGCATGGGCCCCTCGATGGCGATCTTCAAAGCCGCCGGCTGCCAAGCGACCGAAAGCGGCGCCGGCTGCTGCGGCATGGCTGGCTCCTTCGGCTACGAGGCCGAGCACTACGACGTCTCCCAGAAGATCGGCGAGGAGCGCCTCTTCCCCACCGTCAACGCCGCCTCCGCGCAGACCGAGATCGCCGTCGCCGGCGTCTCCTGCCGCCAGCAATTGGAACATTTTACCGACCGCCACCCCCGCCACTTCGCCGAAGTCCTCGCCCAGCGCATCCAACCCGGCCACGCCTACCGGGCCGCCGCCACCGAGCCCCCCGCCGCCGACCTCGAACCGACCACCGAGGCGGAAGCCCACGCCCGCAACGCCCCGGAGGGCGCGGCGTAGAATATGGGGAAGAAGGGAGTAATCAGAATGATCAGAGTCAGACGCAAAGAGGAAACGGTCGACATTGCGAACCTCGACGACCTCTACCGGGTAGTCAAGGAGGTTCGGAAGGCAGAAGAACCGCTGATTCTCGTCATTGACGAGGGGCAAGATATCGTCGTTGATCCCGCCCCTCGTCGCCGCTCCCGGCGCACCCGTGAAGAGCGCGAGCAGGCCGACTACGAGGCATTCCTTTCCTCGGCCGGCAGTTGGAAGGGACTGATTGATCCCGAAGAGTTCAAGCGGCAGATCAGAGCCGGTCGCGGACACGGATCGACGCGATCTGATGACGAGGAGTCCACCGCCCCACCCGCCTCCAAGCGGCCAGGTCGCACGCGCGAAAAAACTGAGGCAGACTACGAAGCGACCATGTCAACCTTCGGTGCTTGGAAAGGGCTTGTCGATACTGAACAGATGAAAAAGGAGGTCTATGCCGCTCGTGGCTCCAAGCGGCGCACGGGCGATCGGTGAGCTTCCTGCTGGATACCGATTGGACTATCGACTTCCTAGGCGGCCGACCTCCCGCGCAAGCCCTTGTCGCTCAATTACTGCGCCAAGATCTTGCGATCAGTATCGTCACCTACATGGAGGTTCTGGAAGGCATTCGCGGCCGGCCCGTCCCGAAGCCTCGTGAGCGGGAGTTTCGGCGCTTCCTCAAGAGCATCCGCGTGATCACACTTGGACGGCCAATCGCCGTGCGAGCGGCCGACATCCGAGTCGATCTCCGACGCCGCAAGCGACCAGTTGATGATCGGGCACTCGACATCCTGATCGTGGCAACTGCCATCGAGCACAATCTCATCCTCGTCACCCGCAACACCCGCGACTACGAGGATATCCCCGACCTGCGCCTCTACGAATCGGGCCAGACCTAACAACGACTCCGAGGGCGCCATGCGTCTCACCGTCACGCTCCCGAGCGAATCGTCGACGATGGACCCCGACCTGCTCGTCGCGACCGCGATCCGCGCCGAGGAGCTGGGGTATCAGGGGGTGTGGCTGCCCGACCATCTGCTGTTGCCTAACGGCTTCGACGGCGATCTCGGCGGCGTCTACGAGCCATTGGTGACCTTGTCGTATCTTGCCGCGGCGACCACGCGGATCACCCTCGGCTCCGCCGTCATCATCCTGCCGCTGCGCAACCCGTTCGTGGTCGCCAAGCAGTCGGCGGCATTGGCGAAACTGAGCAAAGGGAGGTTCATCCTCGGGATCAGCGTCGGCTGGAACGAACAGGAATACGCCTCGGTCGGGGTCGATTTCCGCCGGCGCGGCCTGCTGATGGACGAGTCGCCGCGGTTGATTCGCCACCTGCACACCGTTGGGCACGGCCCATTCGCGAGCGCCGCCTTTCCCTTCACGACTGGCATCTTCGCGCCGATACCCGTGCCTCCCGTCCCCTTCATGATCGGCGGGGTTTCGGAGGCGGCGCTGCGCCGCGCGGCGACGTACGGCGAGATGTGGCAGTCCTTTAGCGTGCAGCCGGAGGAGTTTCGGGAGAAGGTCGCGCGCTTGCGCTCGCTTACCTCGCGCTCCATTGACGTAGGAACCCAGGTCGACTGGGCCAGCGCGTCGACGTCGGTCGACGACGTTGTGGCTGAAATCGACACCTGGCGCGCGACCGGAGCCGACAACCTCTCCATCTGGTTCGGCCCGCTCGACGGCTACTCCGCCCGCATGGAGTCGTTGGCCCGCCGGCTGCACCTACCGCCGTGACTGCCACGCGCGATAGGTCTAAGCCGCTTTGGCAACCGCGGTCAGGCGTCACACACCGGGAACGGACACGCACTCCCGCGAGAATAGCGGTGTACTATTGGCAACATCGGATCTCTACTCGTGTTGGCCAGGAGCCTCGGGCGATGGACCGGACAGGAAGATGGCAGTACCCACGACGACGCTTGACTTTTCGATGGACAAGATCGCGGCGCTCTGCGCCGAATACCAGGTGCGCGAGCTCTCCCTGTTTGGCTCGGCGCTGCGCGACGACCTTCGTCCCGACAGCGATCTCGATTTCCTCGTCGTGTTTGAGCCTGAAGCTTCGATTGGCTTCTTGGAACTGGCCGCGCTGCAACGAAAGCTGGGCAATGCGCTGCAGCGCAGAGTCGATCTCGTTCCCAAGAACGGGCTCAAGCCACTGATTCGAGATCAGATCCTCGCATCCTCCCGCGTCATCTATGACACGGAGTGAGGAACTCTATCTTCGGGATATCGTGGATGCAGCCGAGAGAATCGAGCGATTCGTCACAAGTCGATCCTACGATGAATTCCTTCAGGATGAAATCGTCCGGGACGCGATCCTCTACCGGTTGGCCACGATTGGCGAAGCGGCGGCACACGTTTCACAACCGCTACGCCGCCGCTATCCCGACGTCGAGTGGTCCGACATCGTCGCCTTTCGCAATTTCGCAATCCACGCGTATTTCGCCGTGGACTGGTCCATTGTTTGGAAGGCGGCGACCCAAAATGCCCTAGTGGTCTGTCAGGGCTGAAACGCTGGTGGCAGGGCGTCTGCGGGGTGGGAGCTGGTGAACCGCGTTTTCGCCCGGAAGGAGTCCCGCCATGGCGTACCCGTATCGCGTCGAAC
>JBOGUE010000269.1:0-4579 GCA_050695955.1 Thermomicrobiales bacterium
ACTTCACGGTGCTCACCAAATTCGAATCTGAAACCATGGAAGGGACGATCAGCGGCGAACACTACCGCGTCGAGGACGTGCCCTCGGTGATGTACTTCGATAACAACGGCAACGCCCTCCATGGCACCTATTGGCACAGTAATTTCGGCGCGCCGATGAGCCACGGCTGTGTCAATCTGCCCCTCGACGTCGCAGCATTCCTCTATGGCTGGACGGAGATCGGCACCCCGGTGTCGGTCATCGCTTGAGGCGGGATGCGGTCATCGGGCATTAATCTTGCACCGATCCCGCGACCCTGGCACCATCCGTCACCACTGGCGAAGCGCGACGGCAATTCCCCCTCTCCCGCGCATCGAGAGAGGGGAATGGGGGTGAGGGATGTCAACATCCTACGACGCCATCGTCGTCGGTTCAGGCCACAACGGCCTGATCGCGGCGGGCTACCTTGCGAAGGCCGGTAAGCGCGTCCTCGTCCTCGAGCGCCGGGAGATCATCGGCGGCGCGACGGTGACAGAAGAACCGTGGCCGGGCTGGCAACTCTCCACCTGCTCCTATGTTTGCAACCTCCTCCTGCCCGAAGTTATCCGCGATCTGGAATTGGCGAAACACGGATACGAGGTTCGCCCCTTCGACCCCACCTACTTCGTTCCTTACCCCGACGGTCGATACTACATGTCGTTCCTCGACGGGGCGAAGACCCGCGAGCAGATCGCCAAGTTCTCAAAGAAGGACATCGAGGGCTACGGCGCCTACGGGGCAATGTGGGACCGCATCGTCGAGCGTATGCGCCCGCTCCTGCTTGGACCGGCGCCAACCTGGAGCCAGGTTGACGAGCGATTTTCGGGGCCGGCGGGGATGGAGGATTGGCGGACCCTGACGCGGAAGAGCATCGCCGAGTTGCTCGACGAGTACTTCGAGGCGGACGAGATCAAAGCGCCCCTCTCCACCGGGGGCGTGATCGGCGTCAACGCCGGCCCGCTCACGCCCGGCACCGCCTACGTCAAGTTCCATCACTTGATCGGCAGCGTCGGCGGTCACCAGGGCGCCTGGGGCTTCGTCCGCGGTGGCATGGGCACCGTGTCGGGCGCCATCGCCGCCTTCGACCGCGAGCACGGGGTCGAAATCCTCACCGATGCCGAGGTGGCCGAGATCGACATCGCGGATGGGGCAGCCCGTGGCGTTCGCCTCGTCGACGGCCGCCGGTTTCACGCCGACGTCGTCCTCTCCAATGCCGACCCCCACCGCACTTTCCTCCAAATGGTTGGCGAACGCCTTTTGCCCACGGACTTCACCGTGGGGATCAAGCGCCTCAAGATCAAGGGTTCGGTCGTCAAGGTCCTCCTCGGACTCGGCGAACTCCCGGACTTTACCGCCTATCCCGGTACGGTGGTCGGCCCGCAGCACACCGGCGGGATCGTGATCAACCCCTCAGTCGACTACCTGGAGCGCGCCTGGGACGACTGCAAGCGCGGTCAACCATCGAAACGTCCATTCATCGACGCCTATATCCAGACTGCCACGGAAGACGGCCTTGCCCCGCCGGGCAAGCACACGCTGAGCATGTTCGTCCAGTACGCGCCCTACGACTTGGCCGAGGGCTCCTGGGATGAGCGACGAGCGGAGATCGGCCAGAACATCATCGACACCTTCGCCGAGTACGCGCCCAACATTTGGAATGCGATCGAGCACATGGAAGTCCTCGGCCCGCCCGACATCGAGCGCATCATCGGCATCACTGGCGGCAATATCTTCCACGGCGAGATCCTGCCGGACCAGATGTTCGGTTATCGCCCCGTCCCCGGCTTCGCCGACTACCGCACCCCCCTCGCCAACCTCTACCTCTGCGGCAGTGGCGCCTGGCCCGGCGGCGCGGTCTTCGGCGCGCCGGGACGCAACTGCGCACTGGCGGTGCTTGGCAAGTTCGGCTAGTCTCCAAAGGAAGCGGTTGCCGGCTGATCTGCCGCACGGCGCGGCGAAGGCCGGATGTTTGTGGGGGTTCCGAACATCCGTTGTTGCCGCGGTGGACATCCGGTCCGCGGGCGCCCACCGGGCTGTTCCGTTGGAGGCACGACGATGGCATTCTCGACGAGGCGACGTGGCCGCGGCCTCGACCTCCAGAGCCTGGTCGCGGTCCACGGGCAGCCTCAGCCCTTGATGGCTCCGCCAGCCAGGCTCTTCTGGATCTGCTCCTGGAGGAGCACATAGATGACGATGCTGGGCAAGATCGTCAGCACCACGGCCGCGAACAGGGTTGGATAGTCGTACGAGAACATGTTGGCGAAGAACCGCAGGGCGTAGGAGAGGGTCCGGGTGTCTTCGGACTGCGTGAGCAACAGGGCGAACAGGAAGTCGTTCCACGAGTTGAGGAAGATGAGTACGCCGGAGCTCGCCATCGCCGGCCGAGCCAGCGGGAGCATCACGCCGACGTAGGTGCGGAAGAAGCCGGCGCCGTCGAGGACCGCGGCTTCCTCCAGCTCGCGCGGGATCGACTTGAAGAAGCTGTGGAGGACGAAGACGGCGATTGGCAACCCCCGCACCGCGTAGACGAGCACCAGCGCCCAGAGCGTGTCGTAGAGGTGCAGGCGGCGGACGATCTGTGTGATCGGCTGCTGCATTGGCACCAACGAGATCAGCAGCGAGGAGATGAGGGCGGCGTAGATGAGATTCCTGCCGCGGAATTCGCAGCGCGCCAGCACGTAGGCGGCCATACCGAAGATGGCGACCGCAGCGACCGTCGCCAAGCTCGAGACGAGCAGCGAGTTGAAGAAGAACCGGAAGAAGCGCGTGCGCGTCAGCGCATTGTCGTATGCCTCGAAGGAAAAGGCCGCCGGCCAAGACAAGGCCGATTCCAGGACCTCGACGTTCGACTTGAACGAAGACAGCACCACCCAGGCGAACGGCGCCAGCGAGGTCGCTACGACGAAGAGCAGGATGCCGTACCGGAAAACCGCGCCCGGGATGCGCTTCGGCAAGGCGTTCACCCTGTCCACCCTCACCTGGCCGTCTCGGTCATGCCGAAAAGCCGGGAAACGCCGTAGAACGTCACGAGCCCCATCGCCAGCAGGACGACGCCCACCGCGTTCGAATAGCCGTACTCGTAGCGGAGCGTCGCCTGATTGAAGATCATCAACCCCAAACTCATCGTCTGATTGTCGGGTCCACCGCCGGTCGTCAGGAAGACGTAATCGAACATCTTGAAGACCTCGGTCACCGCGATGATGATGCCGACGCCGACGATGTTCTTCAGGAGCGGGACGTGGATATGCCAATCGACCTGGGCGTCGGTGGCGCCGTCGATCAGCGCCGCCTCGCGCAGCTCGGGTGGGATGCGGGACAGCTCCGCCATCGTGATCAGGACGATCACCCCGGCGTAGAAGACCCAGACCGCTGTCACGGAGGCAAAAGCGGTCTCGGGCTCGAAGAACCAGTAGACCGTAACGTCACGGAATCCGAGCGTGCGGATCATCTCGTTGATCAGTCCGATGCCGGGATTGAAGAGGAAGATGTAGATCAGGGCCAGCGCCGGCGGCGGCACCAGGTTCGGCAGCAGGCTGACCGAGCGCACGAACCGCCAGCCCAGCGGGCGGCGGTGGAGGACGAGGGCCACGAGCACTCCGAAGGGAACGTGGACCCCCGCCGCGATAAGCCCCCACACCAGAGAGTTGCGGAACGCAAGCTGGAACTGCCGGTCCCGCAGCAGCTCGCCATAATTGGCTAACCCAACGAACGCCGCGTCGCCGAAGCCGTTCCACTCCGAAAAGCTGGTGACGACGACGATGACGATCGGGACGGCATAGATCAATCCGAACAGCGCGACGGTGGGCAGCAGGAATACGGCGATGGCCAACGGCGACCGCTTCATCGCCGATCCTATGCGTTGCCTTCCTGGGCGGCCTCAGTCAGCATCTCCACGAATCGTTCCGGGGTGATGTTGCCGAGAGCGAGCTGGGGCAGCCCCTGGACGATGGCTTCGTTCTGCACGATGGTGTTCCACTGGCCCTGGTAGTTGGGAAGCACCGGAGCTTGCTTCTCCTGCACAAGCTGGATCAGCTTCGCCGCCAGCGGATCGAGCTGGCTCAAGTCATCGGGCGACAGATCAAGGTTCGGGGCCACGGACCCCAGCCGGATCACCCGTTGCCGGACAACTTCCGCCGAGCTCATCCACTTGATAAACTCGACCGCACCCAGCACGACCTCCTCGGGATATCCTTTGGTGACCGCCCAATTTCCCAGCTGGCGGCCGGTGTCGTCGACGGCGACGTCCCCCGGGTAGAGCGCGACATCGATCTTGTCGCCGAAGCCTTCGGACGACTTCTCCGGGTCGCGGAAGTCGCCGATCATCCAGGGACCGTTCGGCATGATTGCCGTCTGCCCGCTCAGGAAGTTGTTGGCCGCCATGGCGTAGGCGCCGCCGACGGCATCCGGGGTCGTGTACTGGAAGATCGTGGCCAAATCAGCCGCGGCTTCGATCAAAAAAGGTTGATTGAAGTCGTCGGGGAACGAGCGGTTCAGGAATTCGCGGCCCTCCTCGCTCCTGGCCACCAGCGCCTCAAAGAGCAGCATCGGACACCAGCCGGTC
>JBOGUE010000270.1:0-5546 GCA_050695955.1 Thermomicrobiales bacterium
CTCGACGAGCGCCGGGCGCGTCGACGGATCGGATCGAGCACCGGATCGGGACCTCCAAGACGCCGCGGGGGAGCAAGATATCCTCACCCGGCATGCCGCCACGTCGCACATGTGCACGCCAGCAAGATCACATCGCCGGACGCCCGGCAGGATAGCAGCCAGTTCCGCGCCCTGTCGAGGGGTGCGTGGAACCGTGGGCCAGAGATGAACCACGTGAACTAGCTCCTGGCTGATCGTCCATCGCTGCTCACGCCCAAGAGCCTCCGCACAGCCGCCAAGTCCGCAACCTCATAGTCGGGCGACGGGGCCTCGGCCGGCCACGGAAGGCCGCTGCGATTGACCCAGATCGCGCGGATGCCGGCGGCGCGGGCGCCGGCCATGTCGTGGTCAGGCGAATCACCGATGAAGACGGCGTCGTCCGGCTCGGCCTCGCCCAGCCGGAGCGCTTCGCGAAAGATCGCCGGGTCCGGTTTCCACGCCCCGAACTCCTCGGAGATGATGATGAAGTCGACATGGGACTCGACCCCGAGCAATTCGATCTTGGCCCGCTGCACCTCAGTTGGCCCATTCGTCACCATCCCGAGGCGGCGACGCGGGAGTGCCTGGCGGACAGATTGGAGCGTCTGGACCGCGTCCGCGAACAGGTCGAGGCCATGGAACCGGTTGGCGCGATACCAGTTCGAGGCAATCGCCGCTTCCTCGGCGCCGCCGATGTCGTGCCGCTCGAAGAGCTCGGCAAAATGCTCCGTCCCATGCGGATGGATCGCCAGCGAGTCCTCGATCAGCCGCTCAACGTCCATCACGCTGTCGGGCGACTGCCCTGCCATCGCCAGCGAAAAGGCGATGCGCAACCGCAGCGCCCGCGCGCCCACGTAGTCGCAGAGCGTGTCGTCCAGGTCGAAGAGGACGAGTCGAGGAGGTGGCTGGATGGGCGTTCGGCGTTCCTTCGCGGGCTCAGGACCGTTCGGCGTTCGACGTGTCATGACCGCAGGCTACACGGCGGCGGCAGGAGCGACAAGGCACATCGTCATACCGAGCCTGACGAGGAAAGGCGGTAGAGGACTACGCCACCAAGTCCCGTCCTGCCTCGACCACCAGGTACTCACCGGTGTCGATCACGTCGCGTACGTGCCGCGCGACCTGCCAGATCTCGTGATAGCTCGTATAGAGGGCGATCGGGGCGAGGCGGACGACGTCGGGCGGGCGGAAGTCGGGCACGACACCGCGCGCTTTGAGCGCCCGGTTGATGCGCGAGCCGGCGTCATGCTCGACGGCGACGTGGCCACCGCGCCGATTCGGCTCCCGCGGCGTGCCGATGCGATAGTTGTAGGGCGACGCGGTCAACCCCATCGCCTCGATCAGGTCGATCAGGTAGGCCGTCTGCTTGAGCGACTTTGCCCGCACGCGCTCGATTCCGGCCTCGGCGAAGATGCGCAGCGACCCCAGCAGCGGAACCGTCGAGAGGATCGGCGGCGTGCTGATCTGCCAGGCCCCGGCTCCCGGCGCCCCTTCCCACTCGTGGACCATGTCAAACTGCCGATCCTTGTGGTACCCCCACCATCCGGCGAGCCCCGGCGCGGTCCCGAAATGACGACGGTTGACGTAGAGGCCACCAGTGCTGCCCGGCCCGGCATTCAAGTACTTGTAGGTACACCAAAAGGCGAAGTCGATGCCCCACTGTTCGAAGCGATGCGGAATAGCGCCGATCGAGTGGGCGCAGTCGAAGCCGATCGGAATCCCTCGCTCGCGCGCGGCCACCGTCAGCCGTGCCATGTCCAACAGTTGCCCGGAGCGGTAGAGGACGGACGGCAGGAGCACGAGCGCGACCTCCTCCGTCATCGCCGTGATCAGGTCATCCTCATTGAGTGTCCGCCCATCCTGGCTGGGCACGCGAATCAAATCGTTCTCCGGGTCACCGCCCTGCAACGCGATCTGGCTGGCCAGGGCATAGATGTCCGACGGGAAGTCGAGCGCGCTGGCGACAATCTTCCGCCGCCGCCTTTCGGGCCGATAAAAGGTGGCCGCCAACGCATGCAAGTTGACCGTCGTCGTGCCGGTGACGACGACCTCGTCCGGCTCGGCCCCAATCAACGGCGCGGTCAGCCGCCCCAGATCCTCGCCCAGCGTGAACCAATCCGGCTCCGCCCCCAACCACCCGCCAATCGCCAGCCGCTTCCACTCCTCCAACGCATGCAAGACCGCCGCCTCCGCGTCCTGCGAGAGCAGGCCGAGCGAATTGCCGTCCATGTAGATCGTGTCTTGGGGCAGATAGAACCGGTCGCGAAACGGCGCGAGCGGATCGGCCGCGTCGAGGGCGCGGGCGTGGGCGTCGCTGGTGAAGGTCATGACGTCGCTCATGCGACGCTACGCGAACATGCCGTGATCGACGATCGTGAGGAGTCCTTCGATCCGGTTGAACTCGCCGTTGGCAATGACCTCGACAGGCGTCTTGCCTCCGAGATTGCGGGGCCGTGTCCGGAGCCACCGGGTGACGGCTCCTGGCTTAAACAGGTCATGGAGATGGCGGTCGAGCGCGGCGAGCGCTTCCAGCCGCTGACGCACCGCCCGCTCAGGCATCTCATGGTGATGCTTCCACAACGCAACCACGCCGGACGCAACGCCAAGCGCTGAGGCGAGTTCCTCATCAGAGACGCCGAGGCGTAGCTGAATCTGATCGATGTGTTCACAAACGATGCGGCTCGTTGCCTGAACCATGCGGGACTCCTCGAGGAACGCATCACGCTCCCTCGGCGGCATCCTACCACCGCTCGAATGTGACTACCACGATCAGACTCGTACATTGACCGCTCGACAGGTGGCACATAGTATGTTGTCCTAGAATCCAGGAGGTAAACCGACGTGGTTAACAGACCTGATCAGATCGTTGACTACCATGTTCGCATCGTCATAGACCCGGCGATTCTCTCCGGTAAGCCGGTTATTGCTGGCACGCGGATTCCGGTTTCTCTGATCCTCAATCTGCTGGCGCATGGCTATGACTTTGAGCGCATCGTTGACGCTTATCCAAACCTAAGTCAGGATGACATCAAGGCCGCGCTTGCATACGCACAGGCCAGAATGGACCGGGAGGAACTGCTCCCCCTCGTCGGTCGAGCATGACAAGGTTTTTGCTTGATGCTAACCTGTTGCCTCAGACCAGCGCATTCCTCAGAAGCAACTTCGGCCTAGATGTCGTCGACCTCATATCTTCGGCGCAAGGGCATCTCCCGGATGTTGAGGTCGTCGCTATCGCAAAGAGCGAGGGACGAACGATCATCACCTTCGACCTGGATCTGGGTGAGATCTATCATCGGCAGGAGCGCGGCAATCTGGGGGTCATTATCCTCCGCCTCGAAGACCAGACAGTAGAATCGGTCAACGAGGTTCTCAGCCGGTTCTTCCGCGCTTACCTGAATACAATCCCGTTTGATCGTTCACTTGTTGTCGTAGAGAACGATCGAGTCCGCATCAGGTCCGAACCATGACGCTTTGTTTTCACGGCAGGAAATAGACCCACTCCCGCGTCCCGAACCGCTCCTTTACCAGGCGTTCGGCCTCGGCCAACTCGTCGTCGGTCACATCGCCGGGGATGAGGCCGAAGCGGTCGCGGAAGCGGCCGATCAGGTGGTCGATGATGACGTCGCGCGGCAGGTCGGTTTGCTGGCGAAGGGGGCCGACGCGCTTTTCGGCCGAGGTGATCCCCTTGTCGCTCAACTTTTCTTGGCCGATGCGGAGGATTTGCAGCATGAGCGGGATATTCATCTGGTAGGCCATCGTCGTGTGGTGAAGGATCGCGCCGCCGCGCCGCGCCTGCGCCGCCCCGCCGACCTTGCCGCCCGTCGAGGTGATGTCGTTGAGCGGTTCGTACCAAGCGTTCACCCCGAGGTCGCGTAGCGCCTGCACCACCCAGGCGTCGAAGAAGGCGTACGACGCGGGGAAGCTCATCCCCCGCGCCATCTCCTCCGGCGCATAGATCGAGTAGGTGATGGCCCCTTCCGGCTCGATGAACATCGCGCCGCCGCCGCTGATCCGGCGCACGATCTCGATGCCGTGCGCCCGCGCCGCCTCCTCGTTCACCTCGTTGCGCACCGATTGGAAGCGGCCGATGACGACGCAGGGGGCGCTCCACCCCCAGATCCGTATCGCCGGCGGCCGCTCGCCGCGCCCCACCCGCAAAGTAAGCACCTCGTCGAGCGCCATGTTCATCAGCGGCGGGCGGGCGACGCCAGGGATGAGCTGCCACGCATACCCCCGCCAGCGCGCTTCCAGTTCCTCCGGGATTGCCGTCGCGTCCGGCGGCATGTGGACCGGGACCGTGGTTTGATCAGCCATTCGTCGCGCCTCTCCCCTCGGGGCTCAGCGCCCGTCGCACCGCCACTCCTAGCGCTTCGGGCGAGGCGCCGAGCCACTCGGTACCCGGCGGGATCGCCGCCCGCACCCGCCCCGCGAATTCCGCCTCCGCCAGGTCGGCCGGCAACCCTTCGAGCGCGCCGGTAATGTCGGCGAGCGCCTCCTCCGGGTAGAGAAAGAAGTCGCCGTGGACCGCCACGTCGTGGAGGCGGCCATCGTCGACCTCGAAGTCGACGGCGACGAGTTTGCCGCCGGGCGTTTTGTATGCGCCGTGCATTGCGATCCTCCAAGGCGGAAGGCGTTCGGCGTTGTACGCCAACACACAGTGCTCAGTACTCCGACGAACTGTACCGAATGTCATACGACCGTAACCATTGGTGCGGATGATGCGTTACGACAGATGGAACGCTTGTCTGGCCGCCCCGGCGGATGCCTGACAGCCACAGGCAATCGCAAAGATGCCGGGTGCAGGACTTGCAGGATTAGAACCTATGTGCTAATCTACGTGTAGCCCAACTGCCCGCGCCACGCGGCCCCCACCCGCGGCGCAGGCGACCTGGCCGGACCCCCGTTCCACTCCCCTTCTCCCCCCTCTCTGCGAGCCGCCGGTCCCCACACCGGCGGCTCACCTCTTTGTATAGATGTTGAGGGGATGGGAACGGGACGAATAGAGAGGCGAAGGCGGCTGGCTAGGAGACCGCGGTCGTCGCCATCCGCATCTTGCATGCCCGCCAGGATGCCGCCGGCCACCTTGTCGGACTACCGGACCAAGATCCCTAACCCAGGATTCGCGCTACGTGGTCCTCGTCAAATTCGACGTGGGCTTCGACCTCGTCGGCGAGGCTAACGTGGCCGCGGGTGTCGTGGGTGGCGGGCTTTTCCCAGTCCTTAATGGTGAGGTTCATAAGCAAAGAGACCAGTTCGCCGCGCCCGGAGTCGAACGTGGTGAGGAGGGCATCGGCGTCCGCGGGCGGCTCGCCCGGCTCCGGGATCTCCGGCAGCGCCTTCAGGTGCGGAAAGGGCTGCCGCACCATCCGCTGCAGCCGCTCCAGGACCAGCGCATCGCGGTCGCGCAACTCCGCGATCAGGCGCAACGTCTCCGACGCCGCGCCGCCCGCGATCACCTCGCGCACCGCCTGCGGCGTCCCCAGCAGCTCGTCGATCAGGTCCTGGTAGCTATCGAGCATCATCGATCC